>CAMDAB010000011.1 GCA_945888475.1 Saprospira grandis DSM 2844
TTGAATTTTGAAATGCCCCCTTTTGAAAAATAGATAATTTTATCCGGGCTGTTGAAGATTTTGGCAGGCAAAGAATCGGGTTTTAGATCCCCTTCTTTTTTTTGCCAACGGCCAGCAAGGAACTGAAATCCTGCAATTGAGTAAGATTGAATTTTGCCGTTTACAATTATTTGCCTGAGTTCAAGAATTTCGGGGGTGCTTTTTGTTTTAATGAGCTGCCAGCTGAGTTTAGTAATGGTTTTATTCCCCATAGCAATGACAGTATCCGCAAATTCCAAATAGTCTTCGCCATAATAATCTGCTTTGCTAAAAACTTTAGCATCGAGCCTGTAGCCCTCGCCAATAGGCAGATATAGGATTTTTGGAAGGTAAGCAAAATTGCCAGCAAAGCTTGAGTCTTCAGCAATTACATCGTTTCGCCTTTGGTTAACTGCAACGCTAAAACCTGTAAGCATTGCTTTGCCAAGTTTTTCGGAATCGGAGGTTTTGAGGCTACAGTTTTTAACATCGCTTCCATTTGTCCATCTGCCAATTTGTATGGTCTGAAGACCTTCTGCATTTTGGAATTCGAAGGAATAAATCATTTTTCCTAAAGAATCGATGCAATTGATTAAAAGCAGATTGTCTTTGATTTCGCCATCAACTTTTAAGATTATACTATCTGCCCAAAAGAGGCATTCGCCTTTAATTTTACTGCCTTTCCCGCTTAGGAGGCGGTCGCTTTCATACATGTTCACCCGCATCTCGAATGCTGATTCACCCTCTATTTCACCTATCCAGTAAAAGCTAAGCGGGTAAGGGGTTTGGGCAAATGCTATTTGCGAAAAAAAGAGCAGAAATAAAATTAAAGGTCGCATTTTAGAGCTTTATCAGTTCCGCGTAAATCTTTTCAACGTCAAGATTTTCAACTGATTCGATATCTCGACAAAGGTTCATCAAATAGTTATCCTGTTTGTTGCCCTGTGATTTGGCATAGGTATAAGGTACATCGGGCGAGAATGTTACCAAAGCATATTTTGAACGGTAATTGGCAAAGCGGTTTTCGATGATATGCTCTAGTTTGCGTTTGCGTTGAAATACAGGATCGGCTACTTTGTCGCGCATTTCATAAAAATTTTCAACTGCTAGGTCGCCAATTGCATCACCATTTACCTTTCTCAAAGCTTCGTATTCTTCCAGAATTTTTGTCCAATCATCTCCATTTCGGTCGATGCATTCGTTCAGCGTTTGGCAATCTTCGAATGAAGCATTCATGCCTTGACCATAAAACGGCACAATAGCATGTGCAGCATCTCCTACAAGTACTGCGGCATTGCCTAGTTTCCATGGATAACATTTAAGCGTACCAAGTTTACCAACGGGATTGCTGTGGTATTCCTCTTCCATGTCAATCATATGCGGCACTGCATCGGGGAATTCTGTCTCCATAAATTTTTTAAACTTATCGTAATTATCCATCGCAGCAAAACTTTCGACACCTTCATTCGGATAAAAAAGGGTACAGGTGAATGAGCCGTCAGCGTTTGGAAGGGCAATGAGCATATAAGATGAACGTGGCCAAATATGAAGGGCATCGCGTTCGAGTCTGAAACCGCCGCCATCAGCAGGTGGAATACTCAATTCTTTGTAACCATGGTCGAGCCAATCGATTCTTGACTGATAATCTGGAATTTGTTTTTCCATACTGCGGCGGATGATGGAATTGGCACCATCAGCTCCGATAATTAAATCGGCAGATAAGCTTTCAGTTCCGCCATTATCGAGGTCAAAAACTTCCAATGTTTTTTTGTCAAAATCAACTGTCCGAATTTCTTTGCGGAAATAAATACTAACTTCTGGGTATTTCTCAGCTGCAGTCATGAGTATTTTGTTCAAATCAGCTCTGGAAATGGAATTGATGAATTCGTCCTCGTTCTTACCATAAAGTGCGAAGATGGTTTTACCTTCTTTGTCGTGCATCATTCTGCCGGGCATTTTTACTGATCCTTTCAGGATTTCCAGTTCAAGTCCTACTTCGTGCAATGCTTTTAATCCGCGAGCGGAGAGGGCAAGATTAATTGAACGACCTGCGCTAATGGTTGCCTTACGCATATCTAGTCTGCTTTCGTAAATATCGACTTTGTGTCCTTTTTTTGCAAGGTAGATTGCCATAAGTGAACCGGCCAGTCCGGCCCCTGAGATGATGATGTGCATATTTTACAATTAGATAATTTGAAAAACGAAATTCCCTGAATCAAAGCTCCGCGAAGTGAAACGAATTTGAAAATCACAAGGCTAACAGTTAAAAAAAAAGATTTCTTAAGTTTAACAATTGAATTTTAAAAATGATAAAATTCTTGTTGTTTATTTGTTAGGAAAGGCATCCTTTTAATATTTCAGTGAATTTCCAGCAATCGAGGAAACTGTTGTAAAGTGGAACTGGTGCTACGCGGATTACATCGGGCTCGCGCCAATCTGCAATTATGCCTTTTTCTGTGATAGCGTTGAACAGTGACTTGTCTGAATTTTTTACCTGAATGGAAAGCTGACAACCTCTTTGTTCAGAATCTTTAGGTGTAATGATTCTAATGCGGCTGCTTTGTATTTGTCCAAGCAGGAATTCGAGATAGCTAGTCAAAATTAAGCTTTTTGCTCTTAAATTTACCATTCCGGCAGCATCAAATAGTTCTAAGGAGGCAAGTAATGGTGCCATCGAAAAAACAGGTGCATTGCTCAGTTGCCATGCCTCGGCAGTAGCCGAAGGAATAAATTGACTCTGCATTTTGAATCGGGTAGTTTTCTCATGTCCCCACCAGCCCTCAAAGCGTGGTATATTTTTCTGATTGAGGTGCTTTTTGTGTACGAAGGCTCCTGCGATGCTTCCGGGACCGCTGTTGAGGTATTTATAATGGCACCAGACAGCAAAATCAACGTCCCAATCGTGTAATTGTACAGGGAAATTTCCGGCAGCATGGGCAAGGTCGAAACCAACCGTTGCGCCTATCTCGTGGCCAATTTCGGTAATTCTTTTCATGTCGAAGAGCTGCCCGGTGTAGTAATTCACGCCGCCTAACATCACCAATGCTATGCTGTCGGCATGTTTTCGCAGCACTGCTTCTATGTCCTCAGTACGGAGTGTGTCTTCACCCATTCGGGGTCTGAGCTGTATGAGTCCCTGTTCGGGATTAAATCCGTGATAACGCAATTGTGAATCGACGGCATATTTATCAGACGGAAAGGAGCCGCCTTCAATCACTATCTTGTAACGCTGTGCTGTAGGTCGGTAGAATGACACCATCATCAGGTGCAAATTAGCCGTAAGGGTGTTCATTACGACGACTTCCTCGGGCAATGCTCCGACTACTTTGGCCAATTTTTCGGTAAAAAACTCGTGATAAGGCATCCATGGTCTTTTGGCATGAAAATGCCCTTCAACGCCTAATTTTTTCCAGTCTTCGAGTTCCTGCATCATAATTGCTTCAACGGCTTTTGGCTGTAGTCCGAGTGAATTGCCGCAGAAGTAGATGATGTCGCTGCCGTCGCTGTGCTTTGGTAGGTGGAATTGGTCGCGGTAGGAGCGGAGAGGGTCAGTTTGATCGGCCTGTAGGGCGAATTCCATGGAGATATCAACAAAATTAGTCATTAAACGAGGTGTTAAAATTGAAACAAAAAACCGCTCTGCGGCACAAATACGTGGTGTGAAAATGGAACACAAATTCCGTGAAACGGTCACAAATTTGGCAGATTCTCACAAATTATATTGATACAAGTTAATTAAAAATTGAAACAGATAACCGCTCTGCGGCACAAATACGTGGTGTGAAAATGGAATACAGATTCCGTGAAACGGTCACAAATTTGGCAGATTTTCACTAATTATTTAGATGCAAGTTGAAAAAAATTGAAACAGATAACCGCTCTGCGGCACAAATACGCGTTTTAAAATAGAATACAATTACTGAGGAAACCAGCAAAAATTATTATGATAATAATTTAAGTAAAGGTTTTTTGTCATTAGTCATAATTTTTCTCTTGAATTCAGGATTTGCTCCAAAGTTAAAAAGTAAACCAACTTCAACATTAGTGGCTTTTAAATAATTTATCAATTGATATTCATGTTCCAAAGCAAGTTTATCTGCTGCTTTTAATTCTAATAAAACCTGATTTTCAACTAAAATATCTGCAAAGTACTCGCCAACTATAACTCCTTTGTGGAATACCTTTATAGGTTTTTGTGCTTCTACCTCGTAGCCTTGTCTCTGTAATTCGTAAAACATGTCATTTTGGTAAACTTTTTCTAAAAATCCAAAGCCTAAATCGGTATATACTTCATAATATATTCCTATTATTCTATTTGTTAGTTCTTTATGTAGGAAGGGTTTCATGAGGGTATTTTATTATTTTGTCAGAAAAAATCTGTAAAAATCTGTTTAATTTTAATTGTTTGCAATGGAAAGGGTTTGTCAAAATTAAATCTGTGATGATTAGTAAAATTTGTTAATTCTGTGTTCTATTTTTTAAAAGTATTGTGTAAATATGGGCTATCCGATCCAGCGCATCACATTATCATTCCATATCTTATCTTTATCATCTTCTGTAATAATGCCCATTTCCAATGCCTCGTCAATCACTTTTCCGGGCCAGCAGCCAGGCACTGTTTCCATTTCTCCCAGTGGATACGGGTCGTCCAGACCTGCCATCACCTGTGAGATGCCCATTCTTTTGATAACCAATTCCAAGCTTAGTGCATCATGGGTGAGCGTATCGACAAAAATATTGGGATGCCCCATGTTTCTACGCGGATCTACTGCTCCTTTGAACAGATCGGGGCGGCCATCGTAGCCCTGAAGTCGGCGGCCATAGCCCATTTGGGCATACTGATTGGCGTGCGCAAAACAGGTTCTGATATTCGGGAATCGCTCCGGTAAATCGAGCAGGGTGTAAAAATGGAAGGCATCTGCTGTTTGTGCGCACATCCAAATAAGGTGAAAACGCCAAAAGCGGTCCTGAAGTTTAATGATTTCCTCGCCATCGTAAGGATGAATCTGAACGGCAAGGCCATATTTATCAGCCAATTCAAAAATTGGGAAAACCGATTCGTCGGCAATAGCCGTCCATTGTTCATCGGCATTTAGAAAATGGGTGGGCAAGCAGAGCAGTCTTAGCTTTAATTTTTCGACACAGCGCTCTATCTCTTTCAATGCCAAATCCATATGTCGTGGCTGAACAACAAATCCGGAGATGAAGCGTTCGGGGTATTCTTCCTGAAGCGAAGCATTAAAATCGTTTTGAAATCGCAGTCCGTCATCGCAGTCTTGTTCAGACCATCCATTGCCGTAAAGTTGCGATAGGTTGAGTACGACTTCTTTGTCTATATTATTTTTATCCATCCAAAGCAGCTTCTCGGCCAGGAAAAAACTTGGGTCGGTAACTGGGCGGCGCCAATTACCCTGACACATAAATTTTCTGTCATCGTCAATCCAAAACAGTTTTTTATCCCTCATAAAAGCGGGAATCTGATTAGGCTCGGGAAGTAGGTGACCGTGACCGTTAATCTTTGTCTTTTTCATTCTCGGCCTTGGGTTTGTATTTATCGGCAAGATTTTTTAAAACTTCCCATTCGGTATTGGTTTCAGCACTGTAGATGTCTTTATTATATTTCGATTTAGAATCGGTATTGTGCCATTTTGATCCAATCTGATCGTAAACCATTTCATACAAAAGCTTTTCGCCAATGCTGTCGTCCTTCTTTTGAATAAATTGGGCAACCGAAACTCCTATTGGCTTTCCATCTTTTATGTACCAATGCTTTGTGCCCATTGGTGCGCCATCGTAATAACGGACATCGATTCTTACAATATTCTGACCATCATACCAAAGTTCTGCTTCAGAAATTTCAATATCTTCATTGTTTAATTTATTAAATCCGATATCCTCACGCAATTTTTGATTTAGTTTTTTCTTGTCATATGCTTTGTCAATCAAATTTTTATATTCTGTGAAGGTCTTTTTTGATGCTTCGAGATCGAAGGGAGTCGCTTTATCGACCTCGTTTTTGGTCGCTTTTTGACTGCAGCAAGAAAATATTAGCAGGATGGCTAAAAAACTCAATAATTTATACATAATCAGTGTTTTGAAGGCTTATTTTTTATTTGGAATCTCGAGCTTGTGTCCGCATTTGTTGCAATTGTGCAATGCCTCATTTCCGTTGAATCGGGCAAAGGTTTCGGGAAGTTGTTTTATGATATTTTCTAATTTGAAATACTCGTCATAGAGTTTGTTACCACAATTTGGGCAATACCATTGAAATCCATCGGTATGTTTTGGTTCTCGTTTCATCTCAATTACCAATCCGATTGTGCCTTCTGGGCGTTGTGGTGAGTGCGGAACTTTTGCAGGCAGCAGAAAAATTTCACCTTCTTTTATCGGAATTTCTTTGAATTCTCCGTCATCGACTATCTTCAGGCTGATGTCGCCTTTTATTTGATAGAAAAACTCTGCGGTTTCGTTATAATGATAATCAACTCTTTCATTTGGCGAGCCGACGACCATGATGATGAAATCTCCGCCGGGATAAATTTCTTTGTTATTGACGGGTGGTTTGAGCAGATCTTTATTTTCTTCGATCCACTGTTTTAGGTTGAGTACGTTGAATGGTATCATATATTTTGTTTAGACGTTAGACGTTAGACGTTAGACATTAGACATTAGACATTAGAGATTAGACTTTAGACGTTAGACTTGCAGACGCAATAAGTCTCCTAGTCTGAAGTCTTCCAGTCTTTAGTCTTAAAAAACTCAATCTATCGTTGCAATGACCTTTAATTCAATAGCAATGGGGGTAGGGAGGCAGTTGATCTCAACGGTTGTTCTACAGGGATGTACCTCGCCAAAATACTCGGCATAAAGTCGGTTATAAGTCTTGAAATCATCTTTCATGTTGGTTAGAAAAACGGTGACGTCGACCATGTTGTCCCATTTCGAGCCGCAATCCTCCAGGATATATCTGATGTTGTCAAAAACGGCACGGCACTGTGTTTCGATGTCATAGCTCAGTATTTTTCCGTTTTCATCGAGGGTCACTCCGGGTATGTCTTTGCTGTCTCGTTTGCGGGGGCCTACGCCTGACAAAAAAAGAAGGTTGCCTACGCGGCGTGCGTGTGGGTATTGGCCTACGGCTAAGGGAGCACGGGGGGAGTTTAGGAGTTCTTTGTTCATATTTTTTTGGTATCAAGTGTTAAATTTTGTATCAAGTATCAAGTATCAAGTATCAGGAACCGATCTCGTCCCTCAGACGAGAGAGCGCTATAAACGGAGTTCCTCGAAGCGGAATCAAGAACCGAACCTTACTAACTCTTCAACCGAATTTCTGCATTGCAAACTGAGCGAAGTTGGCTCAGAAATCAAGTATCAAGATAAAAAACTGAAAACTTACTAGATGAAGGAATTATGAATTATGTTAATAGTTAATATCTGAAGTATCCGCCAAGAAAATCTTGATACCTGCTACCTGATACTTGCTACTAGTTAAGAAATCTCAATACATACGTTCTTTGGTTCTGTAAAAAAGTTTAAAGCATAAAATCCACCTTCGCGGCCCACGCCAGAGTCTTTGACACCACCGAATGGTGTGCGTAAATCACGCAGCAGCCAGCAGTTTGTCCAGACAATGCCCGATTGCAGTTGTTGTGCCATGCGAGCAGCGCGGTTGATATTTTGTGTCCAGATAACAGAAGCTAAACCATAACGAACCGAGTTTGCCATCGTCAGTGCCTCTTCTTCGCTGTCGAAAGGCGTAATAGTCACTACGGGGCCAAAAATCTCTTCCTGATTGGTGCGGCAATTGTAATCTAAACCTTCAATAACTGTCGGGGCTACAAAATAACCATTGGCGCAGCGTCCTTCTGGATTTACTGCGTAACCACCAGTTAATACTGTGCCGCCCTCTTCTTTGGCCAGTTCAATATAAGATAGAATTTTTTGCTGATGATCTTTCGAAACGACTGCGCCAACATTGACTGCCTCGAGCGGATCTCCGATTTTTAATTTGGAAACCTTTTCGACAAAATCAGTCTTGAAACGTTCATAGATGCTTCGTTCTACAAAAATTCTGGAGCTGCAGAGGCAAATCTGTCCCTGATTGGCAAAAGAGGAGCGTACGGTGGTAGTCAGCATTTTATCATATTCACAGTCGGCAAAGATAATGCTGGGATTTTTACCACCCAATTCCAGGGATAGTTTTTTGAATTTGGGCGCCGCAACTGCTGCAATTCGTTCGCCTGTGGCGGTGCCGCCGGTAAAGGATATCGCCTTAATTTCGGGGTGTTCTACAATGGCCTGTCCGGTTTTGCCACCCAATCCGTGAACAATGTTCAGTACACCTGCCGGCAATCCTGCATCGATGCAGATTTTCGACAGCAGATAAGCGGTCATGGGTGTTACTTCCGATGGTTTGGCCACAACACAGTTGCCCGATGCCAAAGCGGGAGCTATTTTCCAACTGAAGAGGTAAAGCGGCAGATTCCAGGGCGAGATGCAACCAACCACACCAATCGGTTGTCGGATGGTATAGTTGATGACTTTGTCCTCCATGATATGCGCCTCGCTCGCCCAATGCAAAATGGCGGTCGCAAAGAAATGAAAGTTCTGGTTGGCTCTTGGAATATCTACAGCTTTTGCCAATGACAGTGGTTTGCCATTATCAATACTCTCTGCCAATGCCAATTCGTCAAGTCTTTCCAAAATAATATCTGCCACCCGCACTAGGATGCGTGAGCGCTCGGCTGCGGGCATGAGCGACCAAGCTGGAAAAGCAGCCTTTGCGGACTGTACGGCTTGGTCCACGTCTCTATGGTCTGAATCGGGTATTTGGCTGTACACTGCTCCGATGGCGGGGTCGTAATTATCGAGGTAATTGCCGCTTTGCGGGGGAGTGAGTTGGCCGTTGATGTAGTTATGTAATTTCATTTAAGATTGTCAGAAGTCAGATTGTCAGAAGTCAGATTCTCGTACTTTTAAAAACCTGAATTTATCGGATTGATTAATTATTCTTGTTTATTGAACGACTAGTTTGCCTTTGGCGATGATTTTTTTGTCTTGAATAATATTAAAGATATAAATGCCTTGGGCTAAATCGTTTTTAGTGATTTCAAAGCTGTTTTGTCGATTATTTGTAGTGTTGAACAGTTTTTGTCCGCTGAGGTTGAAAATTTCCAGGGATAAGTTTTCATAATTTTCGAGGCCTTCTATCTGAATGGATGCGGTGGTGGAGAGTGGGTTGGGGATGACTTTTACAAATGGAGATTTGGCTCTTTCTACTATGTTCTCTTCAATTGAATTTAATACATTAAGACAGTTATTAGGAAATCCTTGATTATACCAGTTTTGTACCAAAGGAAGCTCTGTATCCACAAGTGTTGTCATTTGAATGTTATCAGCCAGATTTGTATCTCTGTGTGTAACATAGGCTAGATCAACTGAAAATCTTTCGAAAGGGAGTAAAGAATCGATATTTGTACTCATAAGCACTCTGTAGTCAGAACCAATAATTACAGGGTTTGCCATAGTCCATGAATTTACACCAAAGTTTGTTGGTTGTCCGTCAAATACAAATGGGTAAGCGGGGGCGTTTACTCCATTGTCTCCTGTTCCGCCATAAGATATGGCACGACCGTCTAACCATTTTCCAGTCATTAATCGGTAGTGCTGTAATGCTGAACCGGGATTGCCTCTTATTGGGTCGTTTGAATTTACAAAATATACTGACGAATTAAGCTGTCTGTTTAAAAACATAACAGATTGAACAGGGGGTTTAAGTCCATAACCAGTTGCATCAGTTCCACATATTACTTCATCATTTTCATCTGCATTATAAAAGTAAATAGCCTTATTTGATATGGATGTTCCATTGTAATCGTCAAGATAACATCCTAGATCAGGATCATACCAAAATGAGCACGTTAAATTATTTAATCTTAGATTATTTTTACTAATTACTGTATGTCTGGTAAAAATGGTTGAATTTAAGATATTTTCGTTGGTACAATTCAAACTCCATACAGTTTGGTGGATTTCAACTTTAAGCGGATTTCCTTGTGTGTAGGTGTGTATATTCCCATTGTCGTTAAAAATTGTAAAGTTCATGTCAGCAGGAATGGCATCAGGCACATTACTATTAAAAACAGGATAATCCCCATCAAAAGGATCGTAATTGCCATCATTGTTAAAATCAAAAAAAGGAGCAAACGCTTCATTAAATGGCAGTTGATAGCCGTATTCAGTAAAATAGTGTGGGTTATTTTTTCCTGGCCAAAAGAGAAGCTTCGGATCAACATAGCTCATAAGCGTACCCGAATCCTGGTAATTCTGAATGTGAGTTAAAATTTCGTAATTATTGACTGTCCAGATTTTATTTAGAATACAATGATAGTCGTTAATTACATTTGCATTACTGTCTAGGGGGCCAGCCCAATAATCATAACCGGATTGTCGGTAGGTCTGTGCAGCAAGACATAAATTACCACCTCCATCATAGGCACCTAACCAGAGTCCCCCTGCAAAAATACTGGAGGGGTTGTTGGAGATAGTACTATCATACTCAGTCATAAATTGTGGGATCTGACCATTCCACCAGAGATCTCCTCCATTCCTGACAGCTGCCTTGATTTTGTTTCCGTGAATATATGCTTCACTCATTGGTTGAACAGTTGCGGAACTACCGCATTGTCCGTTAGTAGTAATATCGGAAAATACTGTTGTTGAGATAATTGTATCCCAAATTGCAATATCATCAATTTTACCTTTAAAGTAGTTTGTAGAATTTGGAAATCTCACATTTTTAAAACCTGCAATCAATGAACTTGTTTGGTTGCTAAAAACAGGTTGGATACTTGGGTTTAGGATACCTGTGTTGCCATTGAAGTGAGCGGTTAAAACGCCATTTACATTCCTCATTATTGCAATATGATACCAAACTCCTGCTTGTAATTTGCCCATAAGATCTTTTCTGTTGACACTACAGCCATTTGCACATCCCTCAGTAAAAAAAAGAGAGTCACCATTAGTTTCGAAAGACCAGCCTGAGTTTGTGATAGTATCGAATTTTGATAAAATGACAGCATTGCTATTTGTTGGCTGCGTTATAAATGTGTCAATGCGAAGCCAAAAAGATATAGTGAATGCATCAGATAGGTCAAAATTGAAGCCAAAATCAATTTTGTCATTGATGCCGTCGAATTCGAGTGATCTTGTTGTGTATCCCCACCTATCGACACAAGGATTAGTGCCTATTAAAACACCATTATTAGCATTGCCACTTTGGTCGTTTGCATTGCTGTTTAGTGTCCAATAACCTACTAATCGGTTTGTTGGAATATATGATGGCAATTGTGCTTTTAAGGCTGAGCAAGCAATAAAAAGACCAAGCAAAAAGATTAAATTGATTTTATAATTCATACAAGGGAGATTATTTTGGGGATGTTTTTTTAAGTCTTGCTACTTGATACCTGCTACTTGATACTCCTCCTACAAACTCTTCGTCCTACCCCCATCTACCGGCAGATTTATTCCATTGATGTAAGATGCTGCGGGCGATGCCAAAAAGGCGATGGCTGCAGCAATTTCTTCAGGTTCGGCGAAGCGGGCGGCAGGAATTTCTGCAATCATTTCATTGCTGACAGCTTCGCTGCTATGGCCACTTTTATTGGCTTTGTTATAAATAATCGACTGCAGGCGAATGGTGTTGGTAGCGCCTGGGAGTACATTATTGACCGTGATGCCGTATCTGCCCAGTTCATTGGCCAGGGTTTTGGCCCAGCTTGCTACAGCTCCGCGGATAGTATTAGAAACGCCCAGATTTTCCAATGGCTGTTTTACTGAGGTGGAAATGACATTGATAATGCGTCCGTAACCGCTGTCGATCATGCCCTGCATGACACTTTGTACCAAAATCTGATTGCAGATGAGGTGCATTTCAAAGGCTGCGCGAAAGGCATCGATACCTGCTGTATGTGCTGGTCCGGCTGAGGGGCCTCCTGTATTGTTTACAAGGATATGTATGGTTTTATTGCCCGAAAGGTAGCTCTGCAAAGACTCCTGAAGTAGGCGTGGCTCGCTGAAATCGGCAGAGAAGTAGTCGTGTTCTTGTCCCTGGCTAACATCGAGGTAATCCATAGCATCCTGTAGTGTGGTTTCATTTCTGGCTACGAGTATTACATTGGCGCCAAGGGCTGCAAGTTCCATCGCTGCTGCTTTTCCGATTCCCTGTGTGCTGCCGCAGACGAGTGCGTTTTTTCCTTTGAGTGAGAGGTTCATATTGTTAATTTGAAAATGAGCTGATCCGATAGCTATCGGATTGAAGATTTGAAAATTTAGTATTTAGTATCAGGTATCAGGTATCAAGAACCGATCTCGTCCCTAAGACGAGAGAGCTCTTTAAACGAAGTTCCGCGAAGCGCATCAAGACATCTAAAAATACTCGAGTGTTTATTATTTTTGTAAAATTGAATCAATGTATTTTAATATTTAATAATTGTCAAAAAGCGAATTTTAGCAGAGTACTCAATAGTTTAATACAGTATATCAAGCATTTTTTAGCTTTTTGAAAGTACCTGATACTTGATACCTGATACTTGATACATCATACCTGATACAAGTATCACACAAAAATAATCAATTAAACTTTATTTAAAACCTTTTTCAGTCTTGATTCTGTTGTATGCGAGCTGTACTTTTTGGAATTTTTCCTGGGCGAAGGAGCTGAGCCCGATGCTGTCGCCAATTTTATCGGGATGGTATTTATTGGCCATTTTGCGAAATGCGTCTTTAATCTCAAATTCACCTGCAGAGGTGGTGATATGGAGGATTCTGTAGCTTTTGTCAAGTTCGGAAAGGAAATTAGAGGAAATAGCTTCAAAATCATCTGCACTAATGCCAAGGTGTATGCCAATAATTTTGAGGAGGGCCAATTCTTTGTCTTCAATTGCAGTGTCGGCATTGGCAATGCCAAAAAGGAAAAAAAGCAGTTGCAATCGGGTTTCGTAATTATTTTTAGTTCTGAACTGCTGTGTAATTTTTCGAATATCCCATTCCTGTTTCATGGTCTTTTTCAGGATTTTAAGGTACTCTGATGCTTTGTTTTCTCCGTACTGTTCTTTCAAAAAATTATGAATAAATGCGTTTTCCGCCTCCTGATTGTCAGATTTTGCCTTTAAAATGGCAGTAGCTAAAATCATGGTACTGAATATAAAATCGCCCGATTCGCTGTTTTTACTTTCTCTCTCCCAAAGAAAAAATCCGTCGCGGTGCAATTTGTCGATGAGTGAGCCTATCGCAAAGCCGGCCATTGCGCCAAATAGACCGGCTCCACTCAGTCCGAGCAGTGTTCCGAAAATGCGGGCAAACCAGGTTTGGAGGAAACTCATCATAGATTATAATATTGAATTTAGTATTTTGTATCAAGTATCAAGTATCAGGAAACGAAGTTCCGCGAAGCGCATCAAGACTTTATCATGAATTTTTGAATGTACTTGCTACTTGCTACCTGCTACTTGATACCACCCTAATATTCCCAGAAATTCTTCATCATATCAGTTCCATATTTCAACCAGGAGTCATAGTTGCCGGGGGCTTGATTTTGTTGGGCATATTTAGGGCTTATATTTTCGGCCTGGCTTACAATGTTTGCCTTGAGGCGGGCATCGACAAAATCGGCAATTTTAACAATGGCATCTCTTGCTTCGGGCACATATGGCCAGCCGAAGTGCCAGACATGAAACATGCCCTCCCAGATATCAACTTTGATATCGGCATTGAATTTTTTGGCGTTTGATACCATGCGCAAGGTATCGCTCAGCAGTATTTCCTCTGTTCCAACCTGAATTAGAATAGGAGCAGTGCCACTATAATCTCCAAAAAGCGGTGAAACATGCGGATGATTGGCATCCATCTCAGCATGGTACCATTTGGCCCATTTTTTTGCATGTTCAGGCATCAGCAGCGGATCTTTATCGCTATGGGTATCAAAGCTGTCTCCGCTCAGACTCAGATCTGTCCATGGGGAAAATACACAGGCTGCAAGGGGCTGTGGCAAGCCCATTTCCTTCAGCTTCAAGAGGGTAGATAGGCAAAGCCCGCCACCGGCCGAGTCCCCCATGATAAAAATGTCATTGGCATCATAGCCATGTTTGTCCATCAGCCAGAGGTAGGCATAAACGCTGTCCTCGAGTGCAGCAGGGAAGGGGTGCTCGGGTGCAAGGCGATAATCGAGGCTCAAAGCTCTGATACCAGTTTCACTCACAATTTTGCCTACCAATCCACGATGTGAGGCTGCCGACCCAATAGCGTATCCGCCGCCATGAAGATACATAATTACCTTATCGGGATGTCGATTGCCAAGGGCAGTAGCGGGAATGGCCCATTCTGCCGAAAATTTGACGAATGGTTCAGTCTTAAAATTGACATTTTTGGGCGGTCTGATTCTTGAAAGCGCATTGTCCTGTTCTATTCTTAGTTGGGACAAACTATTCATATGTGCAAGACTGCGTTGCCTGAGTTGTCGAATGAAATATTTTGCCAGATTTGCCTGAATGCTTGCCATAGTTCAAATTCAAATATAGGAAATTTGGTATCAGTATAAAGTTAGCTTTTTTAATATGTTTGAGCAAGAAAAAAGTAAAAAGTTTACGTTAAGGAGCTAATTCAGACAGTTTATCAAAGAAAAAAGGTTGCCTTTTCGGGGCAACCTTTCGAATATTAACATAATATTATTTAAGCATTGAGCATTTTACGCACAAAAGGCGGTAATACAAAGGCTGCACGGTGAACCTGAGCATCGTAAACCTTGAGGTTGTGTTTTTCAGAGAAAGCGTTGGCTGCTTCATCGTTGAGGCTGTTCAAATGGTGTACATTGCCTTTTGTAGCGCAGGTGAAACTCCACAAACCAGTAGGATAGGTGGGGATATGTGCCAAATAAGTGTTAACTCTGTCAGCTCCGAAAATGCCTTTCAAGCAATGGTTCAGTTCAACAAAGGCTTTTTTATGGAAATGTGGCCCCTCGCTCTGCAATGCCAAAATACCGTCGGCTTTGAGGATGCGCTGAACATTTTTGTAGAAAGTTTCAGAGAAAAGTCCTTCTGCAGGACCTGCAGGATCGCTACCATCCACCAAAATTACATCGAAAGAATCATTTGCTGCCTCAGCTACGTATTTGATACCATCGGCGATATGTAATTCAAGTTTCGGATTGTTAAATTCACAAGCGATTTGCGGGAGGTGCAATTTGCAGGCCTCAACCACATTGCCGTCGATTTCAACCATGACAACTTTTTCTACGCCATCGTAGCGGAATAGCTCGCGGATAGTACCACCATCACCACCGCCGATTACCAAAACCTTTTTAGGATTTGGATGCGTTTGCATGGCAATGTGAGAAATCATTTCATGATAGATGAACTCATCTTTTTCGGTGGTCATAACCAGATTGTCGATGGTCAGCATTTTACCGTAGGCATAGCTGTTGAGTATCTGAACAGTCTGGAATTCTGACTTAGCTCTGTAAAGCAATTCACCTGTATGGCGCAAAGACAATGCAAGGTTTTCATCCTTATCGGTAAACCATACATCGCGTTTGAAGGTAACTTCATGCGAAAGTTCAGCCTCGGTACCCTGACGTTCTTTGATAAGATGGTCGATGCTGACGCGTTTCATTAAGTCAACCTGTCCGCGGAGTAGTTCCATAGCGGAACCATAATCAGCTTCAAAAGCTTTTTTGAGATAATCATAAGAAATCCAAGGATTTACTTCGTCGCCGCAAGTAAAAATGTCAACAGCAGCATACTGATATTCGGGCCAGGTATGAATGGCAAGGTGACTCTCCTGAATAACTACTACACCCGATACACCATAAGGTGAAAAGTGGTGGAAAGTAGAATTGATAACAGTGGCTCTGGCTTCTTTGGCTGCATCAACCATTGATTTTTCAATAGTAATCACATCATTGAGAATATCGGGTGTACAACCGAAAAACTCAACCAAAATGTGTCTTCCAAGTGATTTGCTCATAGTTTTTGTAATGTAAATTGGTTGAAACGATAAATGTTTGAATGCCATCTGATAGCCGCTGCCGTCGTTTTTAGGCTTTGGTTTGCAAATGTCGGGGCAAAGATATAAAACCCAATACGCATTTGAGTGATTTTAGATTAAATTTTGATGAATTTTTACAAAAGATTACTTAGGGTTTCCCAAATTCAGTAATACCAGCCCATTCCAAACTTTTTTCCCAGACTTTTGCAGCGACTTCCTTGTTTTGCGCTAGTTTACTTAGTTTCGCAGGCTTTCTGTTCGCAAAATACTGGCCATTGAAAGCAGATGCCTCAGGGGCAGAAGCCAGAAAAACTGAGGTTTCAGCGCCTTTATCGGCAGGTGTGAGGAAACGGCGACCCAGTTCCACAAGCCTTTTGAAAAAGCCAGAACCACTTTCGCCAAATCCCGTATTTACAACACCAGGGTGCAGGCAATTCGAAATCAGCCCTTCAGATGCGTACCTTTTCGTTAGTTCAGTTGTAAAATAAACATTGAACAGTTTACTGAGTCCGTACTGATAAAATTGCCCGAAAGTTTTTTCTGCTTCAAGATTGTCCCAATCAATTTTTAGCACAAACTTGTGCGCAAGCGATGAAACATTGACCACTCTTTTCATTTCACCCGCCAAGACCAAATCCATCAGATAATGTGTATTCAGGAAATAGCCCATGTGATTGAGGCCAACAGTATACTCTCTATTGTCGGGGCTCATGATTTTTTTTCCAAATATACCGCCTGCATTATTGACCAATACATCTATGTGACCATAACTTTCTCTAAATTCCTTGGCAAATTGTTTGATAGAATCATGAGAGGCTAGATCGCAGAGCATGAGATCGATATTGTCATTTCCGCTCGCTGCAATAATTTCTTTTCTGGCAGCTTCGCCCCGTTCCTCGCTACGGCATTGTAGGATAACCTGAGCACCCTGTTTGGCTAGTGCAAGGGCTGTAGATTTTCCGATGCCGGAATTGGCACCCGATACAAGTACGATTTTATTTTTCATAATCATTATATTTTGCTTCAAAATTACTGCTTATGGCGATTATTGTGACTAAATTGCATTAAACTTTTTTATGAAAATCATTTTGGTAACATTTTTGTTAATCTGAACCCGCAAGACTAAAATTTGTTTAGATTATCCTTTGCTACACAAACAGAACCTTTATGTCAATTGTGAGATCATCGTATTTATTGTTTTTAATTCTTTTTCTGAGTTCATTTATAAAAGCTCAGACAGAAGGAGACGACAGTTTAAAAATTTACACTTTCGAGGAAGCTGTCATATCTGTAAACAAGGAAGCTGAGTTGGTAAAAACTGTTCCTAGCGAGGTTTTTATTTTAAAGCAAAAAGACATTGAAAAAATAAACACTTTTAATACTGCCGATTTGCTTTTTGCCAACGGCATTCAGGTGCAAAAAAGTCAGATGGGTGGGGGTAGTCCTGTTATTAGGGGTTTTGAGGCCAGCAGAATTGTATTGGTGGTGGATGGTGTTAGGTTAAATAACCTGATTTACAGATCAGGACATCTTCAGGACATTGTTAAAACAGATGTAAACAGTCTGGAACGTATTGAGGTGCTTTTTGGACCAGCATCGAACCGTTATGGCAGCGACGCATTGGGTGGGGTTATTCATCTTTTTACAAAAAAACCTAAACTCTCAGTTGATTCCATAATACTATTTAATTTATCTGCAGCGACTGCTTATAATTCTGGATGTAATGGGCTTTTCGGGCATCTCGATTTTAATATAGGCAAGCGTCGATTTGCCAGCTTTAGCTCTTTTTCCTATAACCGTTTCGGTGATTTACGTTCCGGCAGCAATCAAAACCCATTCTATAAATCTGCCTATGGAGAAAGGAATTTTTATGCGGGTTTGACTCAAGATGGACAGGATACTGTTCTTAGTAATTCAAACCCGATGTTGCAAATAGGCTCTGGATACAGCCAGTATGATATTGTTCAGAAGTTTTTATTCAGACAACGCGATAATCTTACGCATGGGCTTAATCTGCAGCTTTCAAATTCTACCAATGTGCCACGATATGACCGATTGACAGACTTGTCGGCAGCAACCGGATTGAAATTTGCAGAATGGTTTTACGGCCCTCAAACCCGATTACTCGCAGCTTACGATCTCAATTATCAAAACCCGAACCTGTTATTTGAATCATTGCGTTTTGGACTGAATTATCAATATCTGGTCGAAAGCAGACATGCCCGAAACTTTGCCAATGACTTTCTGAATAGCAGAATTGAGTTCGTGCATGTTATTGCCTCCAACCTTGATTTTAAAAAAACTTTGAGACGGCATGAGCTTAGATTTGGATATGACATTCAGGTGAATATGCTGAAATCTACAGCATTTAAGACCAATATTTTTACAGATACTACAGCTAGAATAAGTAGCCGATATCCTGATGGGAAGAATAATCTGAATCATTTTGCACTGTATTTTTCGCACACCTGGAAAATCAATGAGCAGCTGACCTTGGTCGATGGTTTAAGATTGGGATATTCAAACTTATTTTCGACCATTTTGAATAATGATATCATGTTCAATCTGCCTTACAGTGAAATCAGTCAGCAAACGCCGGTTTATTCTGGAAGTGCCGGCCTAGTTTATACGCTGCGTGATGAATTAAAACTTTCCGCAATGCTATCCAGTGGATTCAGGGTACCAAATGTAGATGATTTGAGTAAAATTTTTGAATCTGCTCCCGGAGCTGTCATCGTCCCTAACAGAAATCTGCGCCCCGAGAAAACAATCAGTTATGAATTGGGCATTAGCAATATTTTTGCTAGGCGCTTCAAATTAGAAAGCTCAATTTACTATAGTGATTTTTTCGATATTGTTTTGGTTGATAAATTCACTTTTGATGGTTCCGATTCACTGGTGTACGATGGAATAAACAGCGCGGTTTTTGCCAATCAGAATAAAAAGGCAGCTTATATCCTGGGCTTTAGCTCGCGTTTTAGGGGTAATATTGCCGGTAATTTTTTCCTTAGTGTCAGTGCAAATTACAATTATGGCAGAATTAAAACTGATAGTACGGCTACTCCGCTCGACCATATTCCTCCACTACTTTTACGCGGTGCTTTGTCATATGTTGGCAAGAAATTCAGCGCAGAATTCTTCAGCATATACAATGGCTGGAAAAGGTTGAAAGATTATTTTCTGAATGGTGAAGACAATGAACAATATGCCACCCCCCTTGGTATGCCTGCCTGGTTTACGCTAAACTTAAATGCCAGCTACAATATTCATAAGAATATAATTATTCAAGTCGGAATAGAAAATATTTTAGATACTCAGTATCGAACCTTTGCAAGTGGTATCAATGCTCCCGGAAGAAATTTTCAGGTAGCTGTCAGAGCAAAATTCTAGTTATAATTAGCAATAAAAAAGCCCGCATTTGCGGGCTTTTTTAAGTTATACGGAGTTATAATTGAAGTCAGAAGTTTGAAATCAGAAATCAGAAATCAGAAATCAGAAGTCAGAAATCAGAAGTCAGAAATCAGAAGTTTGAAGTCAGAAGTTTGAAGTTAGAATTTTGAATTTTGAAGAGAGAAGTCAGTCTCGTCTTTCGGACGAGATGAAATCAGTCTAGTCTGTCGGACGAGATGAAATCATTATCAAATCCTCAAATCCTCAAATCCTCAAATCCTCAAATTATCAAATTATCAAATTATCTTTCCTCTTTCACCCTTTCATCTTTCATCCTCTATTCCCTACATCATACCACCCATACCACCTGGCATACCACCTGGCATAGAAGGATTATCTTCTTTAATGTCGCTGATGACACATTCAGTTGTAAGAATCATACTTGCGATAGAAGCGGCATTTTGAAGTGCAACGCGAGTTACTTTTGTTGGATCGATAACACCAGCTTTTTTAAGGTCTTCATATACCTCAGTGCGGGCATTGTAACCAAAATCAGATTTACCTTCTTTGACTTTCATTACCACTACAGATCCCTCTACACCGGCATTTTCAGAAATAACGCGAAGCGGTGATTCCAAAGCGGTACGTACAATACTGATACCAGCAGTTTCATCATCGTTCAGACCAACCATGTTTTCAAGAGCATCCAAACAACGGATAAGGGCAACACCGCCACCTGGAACAATACCTTCTTCAACGGCAGCACGAGTAGCATGCAATGCATCGTCAACGCGGTCTTTTTTCTCTTTCATTTCAACTTCGGTAGGTGCTCCGATATAGAGTACAGCAACACCACCTGCCAATTTGGCAAGACGCTCCTGCAATTTTTCTTTATCGTAGTCAGAAGTTGTATTTTCAATCTGAGCTTTGATCTGAGTAATACGACTTGTAACTTTTTCGGCAGAACCCTGACCATTAACGATCGTTGTGTTGTCTTTGTCTACAGTTAAGCGTTCGCAGCTACCGAGGTCTTCCAATTGAACATTTTCCAAAGTATGACCTGTTTCTTCCGAAATTACTGTGCCACCAGTTAGGATTGCGATATCCTCGAGCATTGCTTTGCGACGGTCGCCGAAGCCTGGAGCTTTTACAGCAACTACTTTCAGGCCGAGACGAATGCGATTTACAACCAAAGTGCTCAAAGGCTGAGTGTCTAAATCTTCTGCAATAATCAAAAGTGGACGACCTGCGCCATGAGCTTTCTCAAGAACAGGAATCAACTGCTGTACATTGCTGATTTTCTTGTCATGAATAAGAATCATAGGATGCTCATATTCACAGTCCATAGTTTCAGCATTGGTTACAAAGTAAGGAGACAGATAACCGCGGTCGAACTGCATACCTACAACTTTGTCTACATAAGTTTCGCGGCCTTTGGCTTCCTCTACTGTGATAACACCGTTTGTAGTAACTTCCTGCATTGCATTTGCAATCAATTTGCCAATTTCATGGTCATTATTGGCAGAGATTGTTGCTACTTGCTCGATTTTGGAAAAGTCGTCTCCGATGATTTCACTCATAGCTTTCAGATGTTCAACTACTTTGTTAACTGCTTTGTCTATACCGCGCTTCAGGTCCATAGGATTGGCGCCAGCAGCAACCAATTTCATGCCTGAGTTTACGATTGCCTGCGCTAAAACTGTCGCTGTAGTTGTTCCGTCTCCGGCAACATCAGCTGTTTTTGACGCTACCTCTTTGGCCATTTGAGCGCCCATGTTTTCAATTGCATCTTCAAGTTCCACTTCTTTTGCAACTGTTACACCGTCTTTGGTAATGGACGGCGCACCGAATGATTTTTGAATAACCACATTACGGCCTTTAGGGCCCAGGGTTACTTTCACTGCATTTGCCAATGCATTAATGCCCTGACGCAATTTCTCGCGGGCTTCTGATTGAAAACTAATATTTTTTGCCATATTATTGTTGAATTTTTAAGTTGTAATAATTGAATTGTATTAAGTATCAAGTATCAAGTATCAAGTATCAGGATTTTGTTGAAATCAGAAATCAGAAATTAGAAGTCAGAAATCAGAAGTCAGATTATCATAAGTCAGAAATCAGAAGAGAGAAATCAGAATCCCGATAGCTATCGGGAAGAAATCAGAAGTAAAAAATATGAATTTAGAAATTAGAAGTAAGAAATTTTCAAATTTTCAAATTTTCAAATTCTACCCTTTACTTTCTTACTTGCTATACTATTACTAAAATGTCATCCTCTCTCATAATCAGATAATCCAACCCTTCGAGGCTGATTTCCTGACCTGCATATTTTCCGTAAAGTACGATGTCTCCAATCTTTACAGTCATTTTTTTGTCGTCTTTGCCAGGTCCAACTGCGATAACTTCGCCACGTTGTGGTTTTTCTTTGGCTGTTTCTGGGATGTAAAGTCCGCCTTTTGTAGTCTCCTCAGCAGGTGATGGCTTAATTACAACTCTATCATTAATCGGTTTCATGATGAAAAATAATTTTATGGTTGTTTAATAAAATTGATTTGGTAGATAGTTCTAACTATCATTGACAATCTAAGCATATCAGTTTATGTGCCAAGCACGGGTAATGGACAATTTTGCAGATTTTGACATAATATTCTGTCAGATATCTAAACCAGAACTGCCGAAATGTCAGTCATGGTTTTGGTTTTAATAGCATCATGCTGTCAATAATTTGATTTTAGAATTTTTGATTGGAATTTTTTTAAAATAGCGTTCAAATATGCTTAACTTGCGTTCAATTATCAAATTTGCTTTTGCATATCCTAACATTATTAAACAAAAACTTTCTTATGAAAAGAATTTTTCTTTTTGTGCTGTCGGTTTTGATGTTCCAAAACCTTTACAGTCAAAATATCGATGCAAACTTCCTGGATGGAAGGATTATGTTCAGAATTAAGGGTGAACCTTATGAGAATAAATCGGGTCAGCTTCGTACAAATCCCAACAGTTTCAGCCTTATAGAGGATTTGAACGATTATCCTCAGTTAAAAAATCTACTAGAGGCCTATGATGTTCAAAAATTTGAGCGCCCAAGCTTTTTCAGTTCCAGAAAAGAACTCAGAAACATCTACCGCCTGACATTTGGCGCACATGCAAGAATCGATGAATTGGTATCGAAGCTCGAAAAGCTCAATTTTATTGAATTTGTGAGCAAAGAACCAATTTACAAAACAGGTTTTATTCCAAACGATACCAATCACAGCGGTACCGATAAATGGTACCATACCTTAGTTGGATCTGAGAATGCATGGAATATCAGCCTTGGACGTAGTGGCGTAAAGGTTGCCATTATTGACAATGCTGTTTTCTGCGGACATTCCGACCTGACTACCTTTGCTCAGTACGATGTAGCCGATAATGACAACAATGCCACTCCACCAACAATCTATAACACCGATCAAGGATGGTCTCACGGTACGCACTGTGCGGGTTTGGCTACTGCCGACATTAATAATGCCAGAGGTATTGCTTCATTGGGCGGAAATGTAGAGTTGATTGGTGTAAAATGTACGCCAAACTCGGCTAGTTCAGGTTCAGTTTACTATTCTTACGATGGGATTCAATGGGCTTGCGAAAACGGAGCACACGTTGTGAGCATGTCATTTGGAGGACCTACTTCAAGCGCAGCACTTCAAACGCTTATCAATGCTTATCCAAACATCGTATTTTTAGCTGCAGCCGGAAACGATGGAAATACTACAGTTCAGTATCCTGCCGGTTATAACAATGTTATCGGTGTAGGTTCAGTAAACAGTAACGATGCCCGTTCAAGCTTCTCAAATTTTAATGGTGGAACTACCTTTGTTGATATTGCTTCACCCGGAGGTTATTCCAATGGTGGTCTGCTTAGCTCAGTTTACACTACCGGAGGAAATTCTTATGCAAAAATGGGTGGAACGTCCATGGCTACTCCATTTGCAGCAGGTCTCGTAGGTTTGATGTTGAGTGTGAATCCAACATTGACCCCAACACAGGTGCTAAATTGCCTCATTTCTACTGGTGTTAATATCAATCAGAATATGGGACCTCGTATCAGTGCACTTGCTGCTTTGCAATGTGTACAGAATACATTAACGGCAGGAAAACCAGTTGCTGATTTCTTTGCCTTGCCACGCGATATTATTCAGGGCAACAGCACTACATTTTATGATAATTCTGTAGGTAATGGTTCTAACATTGCAACTTGGGTTTGGACCTTCCCTGGTGGAACGCCTGCTACTTTCGTAGGCCAAACTCCTCCTGCGATTACTTATGCAGCCACTGGTGTTTACAACGTAACACTTAAAGTTGTAAATGCAAGTGACTCAACAACCATTACCAAAACAGCCTATATTAATGTTACACTAGAGCCTTATGGCGAGTGGATTCGTCAAAATTCAGGTTTTACAACTGCAAACAGGGGAATTAACCATATTGCTATTGTTGATGCCAATACAGTTTGGGCGCTGGGATATGATGGTACGGGTGCAGCTGCAAATGTTCAGCAATTTACCAAAACAACCAATGGCGGTGCTACCTGGACACCAGGTAATATCAATGTCGGTAACACGGGTTTAGGTATTTCCATGATTCATGCACTCGATGCCAATACTGCCTGGTTGGCTGCTTATCCAACTGCAGCGGGTCAAACTGGTGGAATTTGGAAAACCACTAATGGTGGAACAACATGGACACGCCAAACTACTGCTACCTTTAATAATGCTGCTTCATTTACCAATGTGGTCTATTTCTGGAATGCCAATGAAGGTGTATGCCAGGGTGACCCCATCAATGGCGAATATGAAATTTACAGAACAACCAATGGCGGAACAACCTGGACACTCGTTCCCGGCGCCAATATAGCAAACCCATTGAGCGGTGAGTACGGTTATACCAGAGGTATAGAAGTTATAGGAGATACCGTTTGGTGTACCACAAATACAGGTCGTATTTTAAAATCAACAAACAGAGGTCTAAATTGGTCTGCATTTACTTCACCAGTTGCCGACTTTGGGGGAACAGCTATGAGTGCCAATCTGTCATTCGGATCTGCTAACAATGGTATAATTGTAGATATTAACAGAGTTGTTTATCGTACTACTAACGGTGGTCAAACCTGGACAACTGTAACCAGCACTGGAACGGTATTTAGTACAGGTCTCTGCTGGATTCCAAACACAAATATTGTTTTCACAACAGGTGCAGGGGCAGGTGCTTCTGGTTCTTCTTACAGTGAAGATGGCGGCACAAACTGGAATATTATTGATACGGAACAACATTTGTATGTCGATTTTACAAATCCTTCTGTTGGTTTTTCCGGTTGGTTCAATGCCTCGGCAACCTCAAATGGTATGTGGAAATGGAACAACCTGAGCAGTCCTTTCAATACTGCTTTCAGTGCCAACAGAACCGTATGTGTTAATACAGCCGTAAGCTTTACCGATCAAACTACTGGTGCTACACCAACCACATGGCAATGGAGTTTTCCTGGTGGAACACCTGCTACTTCTGCACAACAAAATCCATCAGTAACCTATGCTGCTGCAGGAGTTTATCCTGTTTCGCTTACGGTGAGCGATGGTTTGAATGTTAGTACCTTCTCTGACACTGCATACATCACAGCTGTCACACAACCCGCTCAGCCATCTGTTATCACAGGCCCTGCAAGTGTTTGTGCTTTTGCTACTGAAACTTACAGCGTTACAAATAATCCGAATCTTTCATTCAACTGGGCTTATCCAGCTACATGGACTGGTATGAACAGCTATAACATTACCAATGTTACCTTCGATAATACTTCAGGTGTAATTACTGTTACTGCCAATAATGTCTGTGGTAATTCAACTCCAAGAACGCTGAATATCACAATCGGTGCGCTGCCTGTTGCAGGTTTCAGCTATGTCGATAACAACGGAACTGTAAACTTCACGAATTCTTCGACCAATGCAACTGGCTGGTCATGGAATTTTGGCGATGGCAACAGCTCAACTTCTCAGACACCTCAAAATAGCTATGCAAACAGCGGAAACTATACCGTTACTTTGATTGCTACCAATAGCTGTGGAGATTCCGATACAACAACTCAGTCAATTACGGTAAATATCGTCAGTTCAACAATTGCTGCTGAACTTGCCAATTTGAAAATCTATCCAAATCCTGCCAAAAATATGATCAATATCGATGGTTTCAACGAAACATTGATGGGTGAACTTATTATGGTGAGAGATGTATTGGGCAGAACCTTAATTACAAATGTTGTTAATTCAACAAATCAGTCTGTCAGTATCGAAAATCTGGCAGCCGGTGTCTATACGATTTCAGTTAAAGACAGGGTTTTAAAATTCATAAAGCATTAAAAATTAAGTTCTAATTTTTAAGAAAGGGCAGAGGTACACTAGTATTATCTGCCCTTTTTTTAATTATGATTTTGATTAGCTAAATTTGAAGATTCAAAACTTCTTTGATGGAGATGAACTAAAAATCTTAATATAATGTTTGAATAATTGTGCAAATAATATAAATTTGTATAAATAATTGAACATTATGGCTAATAAAACTCCTTTATTACTGCCCCGAGACCAAAGAATTATGGAGGTACTGGGTGAAAATATTAAACTTGCCCGACTTCGACGCAGGCTGAGCGGGCAACTTGTGGCAGAAAGAGCTGGAATCAGCAGAACAACACTTATATCAATAGAAAAGGGAGATGAAGGTGTCAGCATTGGCTTTTATTTGTTGGTATTGCATGCCCTTGGCCTCGAAAAAGATTTTTTGAAACTGGCCGCCGATGATATTTTGGGCAGGAAATTGCAGGACTTGCAGCTTGTAACCCCTAAAAGAGCACCCAAGCGAAAGAAAAATGACTAAGAAGACCATCTTTGTTTATGCCGATTGGCAAAACCCTGAACCACCAATGTTAATGGGTTATCTCCATACCGAACTCCTGAGGGGTAAGGAGATTTTTTCTTTCGATTATAGTCCTGATTGGCTTAAAGGCAAATTCGAACATAGATTGGATCCTGATTTGGAGTATTACAGTGGTATCCAATACCTGAACGATGTTGAAAAATCAAATTTTGGATTATTTCTTGATTCTTCGCCCGACAGATGGGGGCGCTTGCTGATGAAAAGGAGGGAAAGTGCACTGGCTCGATTTGAGCAAAGAAAAGAAAACCGACTATTCGAATCGGATTACCTATTGGGTGTTTACGATGCAAACAGAATGGGTGCACTCAGGTTTAAAACAAGCATTGACGGAGATTTTTTAGATAATAATAAAGAAAGAGCACGCCCACCATGGACCTCCATCAGAGAACTCGAACAAATCAGTTTAAAACTTGAAAATGATGCCGTTTCTGATGATCCTGATTACCTAAAATGGCTGAATATGCTTGTTGCTCCCGGTTCTTCACTCGGTGGGGCACGTCCAAAAGCCAGTATTGTCGATGCTGAGGGGCAGCTGTGGATTGCTAAATTCCCAAGTAATAATGATTTTACCGATCAGGGCGCATGGGAAATGCTGATACAGGAACTGGCTATTCACTGCGGCATAAATATGTCAAAGTCAGTTGCTAAGAGATTTTCGAGTAGACACCATACATATTTGACTAAGCGATTTGACCGTAAAGTAGACGGAAGCAGAATTCATTTTGCTTCAGCTATGACTTTATTGGGTAGGATTGACGGAGATGATGCGGCAGAAGGCATAAGCTATCTTGATATGGTCGATTTTATTTCCAGAGAGGGAGCAAGTGCAAATACAGACCTGGAGCAGCTTTGGCTCAGAATAGTTTTTAATATCTGCGTGTCAAACACAGACGACCATCTCAGAAACCATGGATTTTTGCTTATGGAAAATGGCTGGCAACTCTCACCTGCTTACGACATCAATCCCATAGAAGATGGACAGGGCTTAAAGCTGAATATCAATGAAAACGACAATGCGCTTGACTTGAATCTGGCTTTTGAAATGTACCCATATTTTAGATTAAATGAAAAAAGAGCCATTGAATTGATTAAAAAAGTAAAATCAGTTATTGCCGATTGGCGTTTACTCACAAAAAAGTTTGAGATAACAAAAGCAGATCAGGAGATTAAGGCCAAAGCATTCGAAAATTTTGTAGATTTAGATTAGGTTTTGTATGTTTGTACAATAAACTGTTTATTAAAAACCCCAATGATGAAATTACTATTATTCTTAGTCCTTCTTTCTTTTTCTAAAATCCAGGCACAGACTTATTTTGGATTCCCCGACAGCAATGCTGTGTGGAATGTCAACTATTCGGATATGGGAGGTGAGTTTCCGGAGAATCCCATTTTTATTTATGGTGATACACTTATTGATGGCAGAATATACAAAAAGGTTTACCAATCGGAAGATTCATTGCCTAATCTAGCAAACGCATGGTACAAAGCAGCTGTAAGAGACAGCAATCAGCAATGGTTCTTTGTTTTCAGCTGGGACAGTAATGAAATGCTAGCCTATGATTTTAACCTGAATACAGGCGATACAATCACCCTTGATTATAATGATGTAACTTTGCGCGTTAACGAAGTGGACTCCATTTTATTGGCTGGGCAGTACCGAAAAAGAATGAAAATGTCTTTTATTTATGATTTAAGTGGCTTCTCTTATGAAGATTGGATTGATGGAATAGGAAGTACTTTCGGTTTATTAGACCCCGGTCTTTCTATTGTTTGTGCAGGGCATCAACTGACCTGTTTCCACCAAGATGAACTGCTTATTTATACCTCAAGACCAGATTCTAACTGCCGCTATAGCTATGTCGGAACCAATAATATTGAGTCCGGTATAGGTCTAAAAATTTATCCCAATCCTGCCAAAGACAAAATTCTGCTCAAATTCGATGAGAATTGTGAAAACTGTGGTGCTCAACTCTTCGATATCATGGGACGTCCGCAATCCTCGCTCATGCAATTTAATTCAGATCAAACGGAGCTTTTGAGAGGAGAACTGATTTCGGGACTTTATTTATTAAAAATCGAAACGGCAACAGGATATTGGATGGAAAGGATAATTTGGGAATAGTTTGTAATAATGTTTAATTATACGTACTTTATACTACTATTTTGTTTATAAATTCAAACATTATAATTTGTTAATGTCATAAAACCTGACGTTTTACAATTCAAAATAGTGTTGATGAGTTTAAAAGTCTTTAGAATATTTTAAGTTTAGGATTAATATTTTTATCTTTAATTGTTGTTTTTTGAAGTTTGAATTTATATATAAAGCAAATTGTTTCCTGAATATGAAAAAATTACTTTTTACCTTATTCGCACTATGTTCGCTCAATGCATTGCATGCACAGATAAAAGCGACCCTCACACTCAAAGATGCAAGCTGCAAAGAGGCAGCATGCGATTGTTATAAATGTGTTTTAATATTTAGTGACGATCAGGGCAAGGTATTGGAGTTTAATCAAATAAAAGCCGAAAAAATGCCTGAATTGTTTACGGAGATCAATGGACAGTCTATTATAAATCCTTCTATTGTTGGTAAACGATTTTTTGTTGAGTATAAGGAAGGTGTTTGTGTCTGTCTCAAAAATGAAAAGAATGGTAGTTTTATGGAAGAAACCCCTTCAAGAGTAATTTTTACAATGTTGCCTGAGCAAAAATAGTCTCTGATGCTAAATAGCATAAAAAATGGGAGGTCGATTATCCAAAATCGGCCTCCCATTTTCTATATTTGAATACTTATTCCAGAATTCTTGCTTCAGTTCTGCGATTTTTTTGTTTGCCGGATGCAGTACTGTTATCTTCAACCGGTTCCGATTCTCCATAACCCTTTGCAATTAAGCGGCTGGCAGCAATTCCCTTCGATACTAGATATTTTACAACCGATTCGGCTCTGGCCTGCGAAAGTAACAGATTGGCTTTTTCATCGCCGTCGCTGTCGGTATGTCCTGCAATTTCAACGCGTAAATCATCCTTTATTTTCAGCACAGAAACCAGGTTATCCAAAGCCTTATAGGATGCCGGGCGTAAGGTGGCCAGATTCACATCGAAATGTACATCATCTAGGGTAAATGTGGAGGCTGGTTCGTAACCTATAGTGATTTCGGCCTCATAGGTGCCCTCTTCATTGCCCAGTTCCAATTGATTATATTCTTTTTCTTCACCAAGGCCTATTATTTTGATATCATAAATATCGCCCTCTGGAAGTAGAATATCAAATCGCCCCTCCTTATTACTGACCCCTTGAAAAGTTTTTTTACTGTTTAATCCTGTAAAATGAATGATATCGTTTTTGCGGATTTTGTCTTCCATATCGGTTACCAATACATGTATGAGCGCATTTTCCTCGTTAGCTTCGAGGTTTTGCGCAAATATTTGGGTTGATGAAAGTGCAATTGTTAAAATTAGCATTAAATTCTTGATCATAAGTCTTAGTTTTGCATTCAGATAATTACGTTCATAATACAAGTATGAATCCAAAGTTACAGAAACTAACAAAAAATATTTTCATTTTAACAATTCCAATGTTTTTTGGAGTGATTTTGCTGCAGGCCTGCTATCGCGAGCCTAAATTTCCCGATGCTGCCTTGAATAAAGAAAAGATGACAGCAATATTGGCCGATATTCATTTGGCCGAGGCCAAGCTTGCCGGTATGGGCAATAACACTCAGGCACAGCGCGATAGCACAGCCGAAGTTTATTATGCCACCATCTTTAAGATTCACAAGGTAAAAGCTGAGGATTTCAATAGCAGTATGGAAGCCTATATGCAAAATCCCAAGGCACTGTCAGAAATTTATGAGAAGGTATTGGAAAAATTGCAGAAAGAACAATCGGCCAATCTGAAAAAGAAATAGTTTCTGTTCTACTTTTTAATTGCTAGCAAAGCGTAGACCATTGGAATTCGATTACCCAAATGTTGTATTCTGAATTTTCCAGGTTCAAATTCCTCGGTATGCGCAAAACAGTTATAGGGTGAATAGTCATATTCCTCAAAGGACTCAATGCTAAGCCCCTTTTTCCGTAGAGCACCGAATATTTCAGCCAGACTGTGGTTCCAGCTAACCGTTTTTAAAGACAAATCTGCATTTTTATCAGCATAGGTACCGCTTTCGCTCTCAATGATTGGGCCTTCCTTGAAATAATTATATCCAACTTTATCAAAATTGTCATCAAACATCCAGACTACAGGATGGAATTCGGCAAAAATAAAACTTCCGCCGGGTTTTAAAAAAGTATCAATTATCCCAGCCCATTTATCTAAGTCGGGAAGCCAGCCAATGGTGCCATAACTGGTGAAAACGATATCGAATTGCTTATCGCAGAATTTTTCCAGTTCATAAATGTCGCAGCAGATAAATTCTGCATCTGAAGATGTTTCAATTGCTATTGTTTTCGCAGCTTCAATTGCTTTTTCTGAAAAATCGACTCCAGTAACCTTAGCACCCAATCTGCTTAGGGAAATCGAATCCTGCCCAAAATGACATTGCAGGTGCAAAATGCTTTTCCCTTTGATATCGCCCAAAAGTTTCAGTTCAATATCATTCAGGGTCGATTTGCCTTTCAGAAAAGCCTCCTGATCGTAAAATGCAGATTTGATATGCGTTTCAACCCGATTGTTCCAAGAGTCCCGGTTGATCTCAATATAATTTGTATCTGAATGGTTTTTTTTCATAATATCAGTAACAAAAAAAGTCCGAACACAAGGTCCGGACAATTATTATATTTTTACTTATTTGCTTTTGCATGGTCGGCCAAAAACTGCTGAAGACCAATATCAGTAAGTGGATGTTTCAAAAGTCCCAATATTGCAGAGAGGGGACAAGTAACTACATCGGCGCCTAATTCGGCACAATGTACAATATGCAGCGGATTGCGGACAGAAGCTGCAAGCACCTGTGTTTCGAAACTGAAATTCTGATAAATGTTTACAATCTGTGCAATCAAATCCATGCCATCCCAGCTGATATCATCGATACGGCCGATAAAAGGGGAGAGGTAGGTTGCGCCGGCTTTAGCCGCAAGAATTGCTTGACCAGCCGAGAAAATCAGGGTGCAATTTGTTTTGATGCCTTTATCCGAAAAATAGCGGATGGCTTTGATCCCGTCTTTAATCATCGGAATTTTTACTACGATGTTTGGATGCAGGGCAGCCAAGGCTTCACCTTCTTTGATCATACCTTCATAATCGGTGGCAATTACCTCGGCACTTACGTCACCATCCACAATATTGCAGATGTCGATATAATGCTGCATCACAGCATTGTAACCGCTGATGCCTTCTTTGGCCATGAGTGATGGATTGGTGGTTACACCATCTAGAATTCCAAGGTCATTGGCTTCTTTAATCTGGTCGAGATTGGCGGTATCAATAAAAAATTTCATAGCTATTCTGATATGTTTTCGTTAAAAAATTGAATGTTGGCGCAAAGGTAGGAATTTATCATTAAAGAGGAAAGAATTAGAGAGTTGAAGAGAAAAGAGTTTTTAATTTGTCTCGTTACACAAACGAGATGATAATGTGATAATTTGAGCATGTAATCTCGTTCTATAAACGAGATGAAAGTGAAGAAATTTATCTCGTCAGTATAAGAGAGCGCTCCGCGAAGCGAAACCATCAGAAAAAAATCTAAAGGCTTCAGCCTAAAATTTTTATGTAGCAAATGAGGCCTGGGTTTCAACCTAGGACTATTTCAGCTCCATCGGAGCAGCCTTTCTTAGCCGCAGGCAAGAACGGGAATAAGCCTCAGCGGGCTGACCCGTATCAAAACCCAAATAAAAATCTTATTTTGATAAGCTGTGCCTGGTTGAATCTAAAGCTACTTAAACAATTTGCTCTACCCAATTTTCAATCCGAATATTTCTGATATTGTTAAAATGAGCTTCATTGTTTGTGACCATGATTAAATTCAATTCAACTGAGGTGCATCCGATAAGCAGGTCAAAGTCATCTACAGTCCGCCCAATTTTTTTCAAGCGTGCTTTTTCTTTAGCGTAAAATTCAATAGCTTCAAATATTGGAAGAATTTGTATGCCTGAAAGGAAATTCAATAAAGCCAGATTATTTTTTTCCGGATTATTACTGTTTTCGACGCCAAATTTCAACTCAGCTAAAGTAATTTCTGAGATATAACAATTTTCAACTTTGACAGATTTAAATTTTTTGTCTAAGCTGTACATACCCTTCATATAATAAATACAAATATTGGTATCAAGTAGATATTTCATCAGAGTGATTCAATTATTCTGTTAAAATTTCTGCTTTCTCTTATTTCTCTATTAATTTTTTCGGCATCATCTTCTTTATCCCATGCACCGAAAGCCTTGTTAAAGGAAGATTTTTTTTTTGTCAGATCTGTTTTTACAGATAGACTCAATTTATTGATTAAATCTAATTTGACTTTTGGATCCAGATTCTTGAGCAATTCCAGGTAGGTATCCACCAGTCTGTTATTAAAATCTATTGCTTTCATAGCTATTTTTTTTAATTCAAACCTTAAAATTACGCAAATAGTTCAACTATTAAAATTTTAAAATAGCATAATTAGTTTTCAACACAGGACTTGCTACAGCTCCAGCGGAGCGACCTGTTCTCAGCCACAGGCAGGAACAGGGTTTGAGCCACAGCGTGGTGACCTATTTAAAATTGAAACACAGGTTTGGAAATTGTTCAATGCTGATGGGACAGATGCGCGCAGATTTTTATGCCATTGCGACAATACTGATCCGATAGCTATCGGATTAAACAGATTAACTACGTCAAGACAGATATTCACGGATTGACGAAACTTTCGCGCAAAAAATCTGATGCCCCCGAAAGCTTTCGGGGTAAGCTCAGATTTTTATTTACCAACGGATACCTGGGTTTTAACCCAGGACTAATGCTCAGATTTTTATCACCAACGGATACCTGTGTTTTAACCTAGGACTAATAACCATTTTGCCTAAAATATAGGTCTCCTCCGCTGTTAATTTTTTCAAATGGCTTTAGCCTTTGAAAAAATCTTTCATCTTTCATCTTTCATCTTTCATCTTTCATCTTTCATCTTTCCTCTACAGCGGCATTAAAATACCGCGCTCCTCTGCTATTGTTTTTTCTCAAAGGCTAAAGCCGTTTGGAATCTCGTCTGCATGACGAGACGAATTGAAATTTTCAAATTGTCTCATTTTCAAATTTTCAAATTGAGAAAATCTTTCATTCTTTCCTCTTTTTATCTTTCACCCACCCCCTGACCCAGGTCATTTTTAATTCCGGTATTTCACCCTTACTTTGCACTAATTACAGTTAGCGTAGTAGGCACTAGAAAGTGCCTACTATCTTATACCTAGCTACTTAATACTATTATTCACTAAAAAACTCAGCTCCATGGACATCATCATCAGCGATTACAAAACCCTTGCCGATATTAAAAACGAATTCAATGCCCTTTTTCCGCATTTGAAACTGGAATTTTACGAAAAGAAACATTCCGGAGGGCATGGCTCCGAAGAAAGGTATCTCTACGACAGCCGCCTAAAAATTGGAGTAGTGAAAAAGAAAGCCCATAGCGGCCACCTTAAAATATCCGGAGCAATGAAAACCAGGGCACTGGAACAAAGTTTCGAAGATTTGTACGGACTGCATGCACAACTATTTCGTCTGTCGGGACATATTTGGCTGCAAAGCACCTCAACCGACGATTGGAGCCTGAACGAACAGGAACTCCATGCAGCCGAAACAAATACAACTTTGTCTTACGAAAAAGACCTGCCCGATTGGGATTAAGTTATTTTTTAATGCACCATTAACATAAAAGCTTTATATCTGCGCTGATTTCACGCGAAAAGCTATTATTTTTGTCATCTGTTTCAAAATGTTTTTGGAACTGCTATGACTATGGACATTCTCGAAAAATTAAAACTACTCGAAAGTGAATCGCGAAAACTCGACCCCGAGTTTGAACAGCGGAATCATTGGAGAAAAGCGGTGGCCGATTATTCCGACCATTTTCTCGATAATATTGAGCAAATAAAAGCCTATGTAGTAAGCGAAGACAGGGGGCGCGATATTTACAATACGCCGATAGGCGAACCTAAAACTATTGAATCGCTGCTCGATGTGTTGGCATACAATGTTGACAGACCGGGTTTAAATCCTGCATCGGGCGGACATTTGGCTTATATTCCGGGTGGCGGACTTTTTCCTTCAGCCTTAGGCGACTATCTTGCCGATGTATTTAATCGTTATGCAGGTATGTTTTTCGGTTCACCAGGAGCGGTGCGCATGGAAAATCAGCTCATTCGCTGGCTTTCGGAGCAAATGGGTTATCCCGAAACTGCAAGCGGCAACCTTAGCTCTGGCGGTTCAATTGCTAATATGACGGCAATCTGTACTGCCCGCGATTTTAAAAATTTAAATGCTGCCGATTTTTCGAAAGTTGTAATTTATAGCACAGCACAGGTGCATCATTGTGTGCACAAGGCCATTAATATGGTTGGACTGCGCGAAGCAGTAAAACATAAAGTGCCAATGGATGCTCATTTCAGAATGGATCCTCAGGCACTCCATAATCAAATTCTTGCCGATCTCGAGGCTGGTCTCAAGCCATTTATGGTCATAGGCTCGGCAGGTACCACCGATGTAGGCGCAGTAGATCCGCTGGATACTATCGCCGATATTTGTGCCGAATTCAAGCTCTGGTTTCATGTCGATGCTGCTTATGGAGGCTTCTTCATTATGACAGATGAAGTCAAATCCCTTTTCAAAGGTATCGAAAGGTCTGATTCTCTGGTTATCGATCCGCACAAAGGCCTATTTTTGCCTTATGGAACTGGTGCAGTGCTTGTGCGAGATGGGCAGCAACTTTTCGAATCGCAGCACATGATGGCCAGTTATTTGCAGGATTCCTATCTCGATGTAGAAGAAGTATCGCCTGCCGATCTTTCGCCCGAACTGACCAAACATTTCAGAGGATTGCGGCTCTGGCTGCCACTGCAGCTCTATGGAGTCGAAACTTTCAGGTCCGCTCTTTCAGAAAAAATATGGCTCACAAGATATTTTTACGAGGAGATTCAAAAAATTGAAGGATTTGAGGTTGGGCCTTACCCGCAACTATCCGTCATGACTTACAGATTTGTTCCAAAAAGCGGCGATGCTAATACTTTTAATGCCCGTTTGGTGGAAGAGGTACGGAACGATGGTCGTGTTTTTCTTTCATCGACGATGATTGATGGCGTATTTTATATCCGTTTGGCCGTACTTTCTTTCCGCACGCATCTCTCAACCATTCAGACCTGTCTGCAGGTACTCCGCGAGAAGAGTGCCTTGCTGACAAAAGATTTTAATTGAAATTATAATTATATGTTTATTGACGATTTTTGGTCATTGATTGAGGAGAGCAGAGCCTTTGCCGGGAATGACCGCGAAAAACAGTTGGAATTTATTCGCAAAGAATTGGAAGAAACCACTTCCGATATCATTCGCCGCTATTGTGTCTTTCTGATGGGTTTGTTAAAAAAAGCCTGTTCAGAGGATATGTGGTCAGCCTTTTATACCATGAATGGCGGCTACGAAGAATGGGGATTCGAAGACTTTCGCTATTGGCTCATTGCACATGGTCGCGATTTTTGGGAAAAAACCCTAGAAAATCCAATTGAATTTTTACACGCAAATGTCCATATTGCAGAAGGCGAAAATCCCGATGTCACTTTTTATGGGTTTTGGTCCATATTTAAAACTGCTTACGAGCAAAAAAGCGGAGCAGAGTTGAACAACAGTCTGGATTGGGCAAGGGCCTACGAGGAAGTTCAAAAAGTAGAGCTTGAGCTCGAAAAAATTATGCGACCAAAGGCCAATAACTATCAGATTCGCAAACTTTATCCAGCCATGTATGAAAAGTTTTTTCAGCAGTATTATTATCTGTTGAAGATTTATCAGGAAAAGAAGCGGAATAGTTAAGCACCTTACAATCCGTCTTTTTTAACCCAATTTTTGGGTATTTTATACTAAAATCAAGGCCTTTGGCTTTTTTAAAGGAGTATGTCCGGAAGTTAAGTGCGTCTGGTCTTATTAAATTTTTAAGATCATCTGATGCTTAACAATACACAGATTAATAGTTAAAACAAAAAATAATAAAAGTTGAATTTTTATGATTATGAGTGGTTTTAATAAAAAATCATTTGGGACAAAATCATTTTTTCAAAACTATCTCGTTATTTCTCTCTTCTTTGTCATCGGTCTATCGGTTAATACTAGCAGATTATTCTTTTGATTTTAAAAAATTAGAATTACGCTCATTCCTCCAATCCTTCCATCAGCTCCGTCAATTCACCCAGCATCATAGCTGTGGCGCCCCAGATAACTTTATCGGAAAGATGAAAATAGGGAACATCCTGTAATTTTACGCCACCCTGTATTTCGATTTCTTTTCTTTTTCTGTTGGCAGGGTCGAGTAGTTGGGAGATGGGTACTTCCACGATTTCTTCTACTTCGTTGCTGTCGGGAAAAAATTCCGGTTCTTCAATCAGAAAACCAATGAAAGGATGCACCAGATAATTGCTCACGGGTATGTACACATGTGTAAGCCTGCCCAGAAGCTCTATTTTTGCTTTCGGAATGCCAAATTCTTCCTCCGTTTCGCGCAGCGCAGTTTCCGCTTCGTCTAGATCATGTTCCTCGGCACCACCTCCCGGAAAACTTACCTGACGGCTATGCGCATAGGGTGATTCGGGCCTTTGCATCAAAGCCAGATGCCATTCGCTGTTTTTAGGATAAAAAAGAGCCAATACACTTGCTTTCTTGTGATTTTCGGGAACCTTAAATCTTGAATTTTCTCCGCCTGAGAGCTGTCGACTTAGCATTTTTTTCTGTGCGCTTTCGCCGGGTAATGGATTGTTTAAACGTTCTCGTAGGCTTTGTATGAATTTTTGCATTTTTATAAATTTTAAATTACATTAAAATAAATTACAAATGTTGTATCTTCGGAATCGAAAATGGGAAATATTCCCTAGCTTTTGGCAAATATAATGGATAATAGCGAAATAAATACAGCTGATTTAGCCTTAACAGGCGGATTTTTAAACGGGCATTCCGATTCGGAGGGCAGGCTCGAAAATCTTTTTTACTCGATTTTAGAAAATCTCAGAAACAACTGGGATTCGAATAACAGTGCCGATCTGCTGCTCACACTTTTTTTTTACAGAAGGCTGCTTTGTGCCAATGAGACCGAATTCTCCCCCTATATTAAAATTGAAAAAGAAGACCGTCAGATACTCAATGGTACTTTCAGTTACCTAACCGATCAAAATAGAGATTTTTCCGATTTTCGTTATGCAATCATCAATATTTCAAAACAGAATCCAATTCTTGAAAATATTTATGTGCCGCTTTTAGCTGCACTTCAGCACGAAGAAAATCTTGAACATTTAATTAGGGTTTATCATGAACTGAATGAGCTTGATTTTTCCTCTGAAGAGTTTTCTGTTAATGAATTTGGAAGCTTTTTTAACAGGACACTCAACGCCGAAGTCGGACGATTTGATAATCAGCGGAATTATTTGGCAGGCCCGGACCTCATTTATCGGCTGATAGCAAAACTCTCGAGGCCTGCTGCCGATGAAATTTGTTACGATCCATCAGCAGGGCAGGGTTCAGTATTGGTAGAATTAAATCGTATCAATAGGAATCTAAAATATTTGGCTCAGGAAAAAGACCCCTATACCTGGGCGCTTTGTCGGATGAATCTAATTTTGAATGGGATACAGCATATTGTGCTTAAGCAGGAAAACTGCCTTTTGAGCACAGGCGATGCAGAAATGGCAGATTTTGCAGTAGGGCATTTTCAGTTTGGACTTCGATTGGAGACCCGACTGATTAAAAACAGGCCATATATTTCTATTCCATTCGAGGTCAAAAATTCGAATGAAACCGAGTGTAATAATCTCTACATTCAGCATATGCTTTATCGCCTGAAAGCGAATGGGCGAATGATATGCTTATTGCCGGTTTCTGCTCTATTTCGCGAAGGTGAAGATAGGAAAATGAGAGATTATTTGTTGCGACGCGATTGGGTTGAGGCTGTGATAACCCTGCCTGCAACTGTAATGTATAACAGTTCCGTTCCCTTGGCGGTACTAATCGTGAATAAACAAAAGTCGTCAGAAAGGAAGGATAAAATATTATTTATAAATGCTTCGGCACTGGAATTAAACAGCAAATCTAAAATTTACAGCAGTCTAAGCGAGGACCATCTGAACTGTATCGAGTCTGTTTTTTGCAATTTTAAATACAGTGATGAAGTATTTTTGAAACAGCATGTATCAGTTACAGAAACCGAAAAAGTACTGGGCAATAAATCAAATTTGAATGCAAAACAATATGCTGCACCTTTTATAAGAGAACTTGAGCGATTATCGGAGCAAGCTAATCTGATTCAACTTGCAGATATTTTCAAAAACGCTTCACCTGCTTTATGGGTCGATAAGTCGGATCTTACACTTTTATCGTTACACTTTGTATCAGAAGAAGATGTAGCCCAGAGTTTTGCAGATTATCAATTACAACCAGAACGACTGAGAAAATTCAGTGAACAGTCGGAACTTGAAGGTAGGCTTATCAGAGAATCTGTATTGATTGTTAATCCAGACGATAATAAAATAAGACTCAGTTTTTTTGAATTCAAGGGCCAACCTTTGCTGCTCAGCCGCGAACTACTTGCCTTTGCAATAGATGAGACACTTATATCAATAGAATATCTGGCATTGCAGCTGCATACGTCACTCTTTGCACAGCAATTTAATATGTTCAAAACCGATCATGAAGTACATTCTCCAGATGAAACTGTCTTCGCTGAATTAAAAATTGAACTACCTTCGCTCCTTGTTCAGGAAAAGATTATTCGTGAAAGGAAATTGCACCTATTGCAAGTAGAAGAACAGAAGGTGGAAAAGCTGCGTCAAAGATTGAACCTCGATAAGCAAGAGGCTCAGAACAAACAAAGCCGAATCATTTCTTCGCTGCACCATGAATTGGGCAACCGCTTGCCAGCAATTCTTAATGAGTTTAAAAATTTGAGAGACTATTTGAAAGATAAGGACGATTCGAATGAAAAAATTGATTTAAATGAAGCAATTTTTCCATCTTTCGAAGAGGAGATAGAAGACAGCGGCGCTGATAAACTGGTGGATGTACTGCAACGCATCGAAAGTATGCTAGTACAGAGCATATCGGCCATAGATGCTACTGGAAATATAGTTAATGCAGAACGGGAAAGAATGAATCTGGAGTATGTTGACCTACTCAAATTTTTGGAAGATTTCGCAAAACTTTATAGTGCGGACAAAGGTTTTACCATTGGTATTGATGCTGTATCGGATGAAAAAGGCAATAATGCTGCAATGAAAACGCTGATCGACCTGAGTCAGATGACAACGGCATTGAGCAATCTGATAGAGAATGCAAGGAATCATGGATTCAAAGATCAAAAAAAATACAGAATTAACTTCAGGCTGGCGCTTTCGGAAGATAAAAAAGAACTGATTATTGAATATAAAAACGACGGTAGGGCATTTCCAAAAGATTTTTCTTTCAAGGATTATATCAGTTACGGGCAATATGCCGGCGACAGTGGAAATACCGGCATTGGCGGTTACCTGATTCATCAAATTATTGAAAATCACGACGGTTATCTGGTATTTAGAGATAAAATTGAAAAACACGACCCTTTCAAAGTACAGTTCGAAATAGTTTTGCCCTGCAGAAAAAAATAAGTTAATTTAAAATGATCAAACAACGTAAAAAACCTATTCAGGTATTGTTAATCGATGATGATGAGGCACTTGCATCCTCTCTGGCCAATCGCGCACGGAGATTTCAGGTGCTCATCAATTATAAGACAAATTTCAAAGAAGGTTTCGACGAACTATTGAACAATAGTCGCTATCAGGCCGTAATTCTGGATGGGAAGGCCCCTATGAGCGCAGATCAGCCAAAGGGAACCGAAGCCGAAAACTTTGTGCATGAAGCAATTTTAAAACTCAAAGAATTGGAATTGGTGCATCAGCGCGTTGTTCCCTTTTGTGTACATACAGCCTGGTATGTTCAGTTGGAAGCCGGTTTGAGAAACCGTGCACGAATCTTCGATAAAAAGAAAACAGCTGTTGACGATGCTGTGATGGAAGAAATGTTCGATTATCTACACGATGCAGTGGCCGAATTGGAAGAAACCAAAATAAAATTGCAGCATCCCGAGGTTTTTGAATTTGCAGCACAGTACCTCGATGAAGAAGACAATGCCTTTTTGATGAATCTGCTTTCCTCAAAACCATCGCCCAAAAGAGAGGTGATTTTGGAGCGGCTAGCTTTTGTAAGGCGTTTGGAAGAGTCTTTGCTCAATGTTTTTTGCCGCGAGGTGCTCAAGGTCGATCCTGTTTTGTATGGCTTGGACGGACAATCGCGCACAAAAGATTTGATAGAGCTGATAAAAGTACGTAAATTAGCGCCCATGCATGTTTCATTTCTGACCTATGTTATTTACGCAACGCTTAGTACGATAGTTCAGCACAAGGCGCCCGAATCGAGTGAATACTACAATTATCCCGTAACACCATATACGCTGCAAACCTTTGTGGGTGGAATGCTGGAAATTATACTCTGGGTGCGCGAAAGCATCGAAAAGGGACCAAGAGAAGGAAGCATTATGCAAGATTTTACAGCACCACAACCAAAACATAACAGATAAGCGTAAAAATTTATGGAGTACATCGAATATTCGGTGGCAGACAGGGTAGCCACCATTACACTCAACCGGCCGGACAAACGTAATGCTTTCAATGAAGGACTTGTAAGCGAACTGCGCGATGCATTGGTATCTGCCGAAAATGACGCTAATGTTAAAGTTATCCGTCTTAAAGCCAATGGTCAGGTGTTCAGCGCAGGTGCCGATTTGGCCTATCTTCAAAAAATGCAGGCATATTCGAAAGAACAGAATATAGCCGATTCGACTGAATTGGCAGCCTTATTCAGGTATATTTATACCCATCCGAAAACCATTGTAGCCCAGGTCGAGGGGCATGCTATTGCCGGTGGTTGCGGACTAGCAACACTTTGCGATTTCTGCTTTGCGGTGCCTGATGCAAATTTTGGTTATTCCGAAGTAAAAATCGGCTTTATTCCTGCCATAGTAATGGTTTTTCTGCTTCGCAAAATAGGAGAGGGCAAGGCCAGAGAACTGCTGCTGACCGGAAAACTTGTCAATGCTGATGAAGCAAAACAGATTGGTCTGATTAATGCTGTAATGAGTTCCGATAAAATTGAGGACGAAGTGAGCAACTTTATCCAAAAAATATGCGTTGAATGTTCTGCAGAGGCTTTAGCAATTACTAAATCAATGATCGCTGAAGTTCAGCAAAAAACTGTAGAAGATGCCTTGAAATACGCTGCCGAAATGAATGCCTATGCCCGAACTACTGCAGATTGCAAAAAAGGTATTGCTTCATTTTTAACCCGTGAAAAATTAGTTTGGTAATATTTATTTTAATTTTAATATCAATGAAAATGAAAAACTTAATCAATTTATCGCTGCTTTTATTTTTGACATTGTCAACATATATTGGGGTATCGGCCCAAAAAACAATGTCGGACGGAACGATTACCTATGATCTGAAGCTAGATAAGGACAATCCAATGGCCAGTATGTTAAATGGTACCAACATGGTACTTTCCTTTAAAGGTTCGCTGATGAAAACCTCAGTAAACGTTATGGGCGGAATGATGTCGATGAATATTGTCATGGATAATGCTGCAAAAAAAGGTGTAATGCTCATGTCTGCACCTATGATGGGTAAAAACATGGCCGTTGAAATGACTGAAAAAGATTTTGCCGATGCTGAAAACAAGCAGAAAGAAAATCAGGCAAAGTCGAAAGTGACCTACAATAAAGGCAGTAAAAAGAAAATTGCCGGTTACAAATGTTATCAGGCAACTGCTAAAGTAGATGGTATGCCAGAGGGTGTTGTGCTTTACCTGACTGATAAAATAAAGCCAATGGGTCAATCGCAAATTCAGAATCAGATTCCCGGTCTCACTGGCTTTCCATTAGCTTTCGAAGTTAAACAGGCAGGCATGAAAATCCTTTTCGAAGCATCAAAAGTTGATAAGTTGGCCCCCTCAGATAAGGAATTTGATATGACCATTCCCGAAGGATTCGACAAAGTAACCATGGAAGAAATTAAGGGTATGGGTGGCCTAGGTTTTGGCATGTAATTCGCTATTTCTTCGTAAAACAATTTAATATGAAACAATCATTCTTTTTTTTAGCCTTCATGCTTTTAACTGTATTTGGCTACAGCCAGTTATTGCCTTCAGCCTCAACGGCAGCAACAAAGCCAAATATCATTAAAAATGGTACGATTTATTACACACTTAACGTAGAAAGTGAAGATCCTCAGGCCAAAATGCTCAATAATTCTACCTTTGAATATGCTTTCAGTGGGAAGGACAGTAAGATAGCAGGCTTGGTTTTGGGTGGATTATTTAGTGGCAATATGATTGTTGACGGTGTTGCCAATAATGGTCTTGCTTTGATGAGCGTAATGGGTCAAAAAAAAGCTATCCGTATGACTCCTGCCGATATTACAAAGGCTCAAAATTCCGCTGCTAATATGAATTCGGTAAAAATAACACCTATCGCCGGAACTCAAAAAGTAGCTGGGTATAGCTGCAAAAAAGTAATGATTACAGATCCGAATAATCCAAACACGCAGACTATCGTTTATGTCTGCAATAATATTGCTCCTGAATCGGGAGGAATGGTGGATGAAATGATGAAAAAAATCAATGGTTTTCCTTTAGGCTTCGAAGTAATTTCGAATGGTAATAAAATTAAAATCTTAGCAACTGAGGTATCAACCAAAATGCCTAAAAAAGCCGATTTTAAACAAGTTGTGCCTGATGGCTATGAAGAAACTACTATGGAAAAACTAAGAGAGGAATTTGGAGGAGCTGCAGGCGAGTAATCACTCTGAAAAGTTTTTGTGTTTTTTTGAAACTAAATGCCAAATATGATTGTAATCATTATACATATTTGGCATTTTTCTTTGATTTTAATGTTAAGAAATTGTTACCTTTATGTCAATTTAAGATAAACTCTTATTCCTTATTTTAATTTTATGTGAACTCCGTAAAATCAAAGCCATGATCAGATTACTGTTTTTATCTGTTTGCGCCTTTTTGTTCTTTGCAGCTTTCAAGGCCAATGCGCAGAATTTTATACCCAATTTTACCGAAGGTTTTATTGTATATGAAATAAAATCGGCAGGAAATTCCAATATTCCAGAGCTTTTTAAGGAAACATGTCTTACTTTTTATGTAAAGGGAAATCAATCAAAACTCGATTTGAAAATCCTTGGTGGTTTTGCCAAAATTCAGATTATTGAAAATGAAACATCAGATAATGTGGCGCTCATAGATATTCCTATGTTAGCAGAGAAAAGCAGTATTTGTCTCAGCCAGTGCCCGGAAATATTCGCAGGGCTTGCTGTTTCGACAAAAATTAACAGAGCACCCAAAAAGAAAGATCAAATAGAAATTTATAAAAAGGATAAAAGTAGATTTTTAGGAAAGTCGGCTTACAAAGCAATTGTACCAATTGTTGGATCAAAGTCTAAGGCTTCGATGTATCTTTCCGATAAATTGACCGTAAAAACTCCAAAATTTATTTATAATTTCATGGACGAATTACCTGCCCTACCATTGAGTGCTGAATTAACCATACTTGGAGAAAGAGTCATTATCACAGCCAAGGAAATTCGCAGAACAAAAATCAACGATAAGGTTTTTGAATTGCCCAAAGATTACCATCAGAAAACTGCGGCAGAACTTAAAAGTGAAATTGAGAAATTCTGCGGAATGGGTGAGGAAGGCAAGGGGATCTGAATCTTTATAACGAATAGTATTGCACAAAAAAAATCCCGACATCAAATTTTGATGTCAGGATTTTTTTTGATGTTTTTTCTATTTATTCAGCTGTAAGGCCTGGGCTACTTCGCCGCAACGTTCTGTCAAAATCTTCATCACATTTTTTTCGAACTGTGTACGTTGTTCACGTGGTAATTTTCTGACAGCTTCCTGTACCTCCTGCAATTTAATACATTCCTGAGTTTTGCGTAGAGATACCAGGTATTCACCCTTAGCTTTTTGTTTTAATTCATTATCCTTTGCTTCCTTGTAATTGTTGGCAGCAGCAACAAGATTGTTTTCTCCAGCACAAGTACAGTAGCGAGTCGCAACTACATCTGCAGAAATATCTCCAACCTTATTTATTGAGCCAAAGCCCAATAGCGCAATTAGAACAGTTATTATTTTCATATCAAGTAAATTATTTAAAGAACAAAATTATAAAAAAATATTGATTAAAAAAGCCTCTTATTGTTTGCCACCGTGAATGATGTGTATATTTCCTTTGAGTGGCTCCGGTGCAGGGCAATCGATACAACTCAGATTTAAAATACAAGTGTAAAAGTACACATCTTCAGCAAGTAATTTCCCACTTTTCTGATCAGTACCATTCCAGCCAATTTCTGGATTATTTGTCTCGAAAACCAATTGTCCCCATCGGTTGAAAACTTTGAAATCGACACTACTGATAAAGCGATAGGGCAGACAAGGGCGGAATGCATCATTGGCATTGTCGCCATTGGGCGTGAATACATTAGGCAATTCATAAAATGGGCAGTTATCGGTCTGTACGATTGCACTTGGGACACTCTCGTTTCCTCCTGCACTTCCTTCAATAGAGTCGACAGCTGTGACATAGTAACAACCTGCCAGATTTCCGCCTGCGGGCTGATGCTGATAAAAAGTGTCGGATAAGTTTGTAAACTCCATGACCAATTCGTACTGTCCATTGCAGAAAGGAGCGAAATAAAGACGGTAGCCTGCCACATCCAAAGCGCATGTATCGTCCGATTTGCGCCAGCGAATTTCATTGAACATCATATTGGCTTCCATGATAAAACCTTCGCACAAACCGCGGTTTTCATCATTTGCATTGTCGCTGAAGCGCTCACAACCCGAAACAGTTGCAACTGCGATTGGAGGACAAGGAGCCAGTGTATCGAGCGGTGTGCCGCAGGCAATTTGCGATTTGTTATACAATGGGTCGGGAATACCTGGGATACCGTAAGAACCGATACTTTTTACAAAATAGCAGTAAGTTTCCCCGTTGTTCAGTCCGGTATGGGCGTAATTAAGATTGGACACGGTATCCAAAACGCTGAAGGTTCCACTTCCAGTAGGTGTTTCAAGATATACAACATAGCGATTGTTCGTCCATGGTACATTATATGTCCAACTCAGGTCATTAGTTCGGTCGGTAGAACCTACAGCAAGAAATACAGATGAAGCCACACTGGTAAAGCCAAGTGTATCACCATTAGAGAAAAAGGCAACGCGGTAGCTGTAAGGATTCCCTTGGCTGTTGAGTCCCAAATCGACAACCTCAGTTGTGGCCCCCATCGCAGTATAACTATTGTAAACAGGTGAGGTGTAAACCGGGGAAAGTTGAAAATTGGATCCCGACATATCATCCGATCTGAAAAGCTCGTATCGGTATGGAGGAAGATTAATGAGCGTATCTAATTCATCTGCCTGTGGTCTTGCCCACCTTACTAATATTTCGCCATTCGTCAGGTTGGTAGTTTCAACATCCACATTGGTAATCAAAGGCAAGTCCTGGGCCATTTGAACACATTTTTCAGCTGATGGTTTTCCCGAAATTGGACTGTGGAAATTATTTGTACCTGCCAGCGGGGTGGCAAATTCTGCTAAAACCCTGTAACTGTAAATTGCCCCTGGCTGCACAGTGTTATCATCATAAACATAAGAACCAGCTACTGGACTTGTGACAAGATTGCCAAAGTTAAGCATAGTGTAGCCTCTTCCAGCAAGTCCAACTTCGCAAGTATCAGGAACAAAACCATCGCAGGTGTTTTTTCTCCAGACCGTCAATCCCAGGAAATTTGGTGAGCCGGTACATGCGTATGGGCTATTCCAGCTCAGTCGAACATTGCCGGCAGAAACATTCGTCTGCAGGTTTTGAACAGGGGGGCCAATGACTCTAATAAGCACTACCCTGAATGCTGCCAGCGAGGCATCGACTTGTCCATTATTTGTAGTGTAGGTATCGCGTGCTTTAAAAACTAATTGATATGGTTGCTGTTGTATGTGCGAGCAATTTGTCTGCCAGCGGAATGTAGCATTTTGTGGTGAAAAGCCCGAAGAATTTGGAAATGTTGCAGGTGAACTGCTCAATACCAAGGGGCCACCTGTGGCTGTAAGTGTGATGAGTTGTTGCGGCAAATCCGAGTCGGTTGCAATGACATCGAATTCTATGAGTGTACCCGCTTCAACACAGATTTCCTGAGGAACCTGAAGTTGAGGCGGAGTATTTTGGGCATCTCTGATTTCGATTTGAATGTCTCGCACAATTCCGCCAAGGTAGAGTCCATTTCGGTACGATTTTACAAGAATGGCAATATTATATTCGCCGGCAACTTGTGGTGCATTCCAAGTAAACAAACCGGTTCTAACATCAAAAGTGTAAAGATTATTAGGGCCAGGGCCAATATCCGTAACCAATTGGTAGCCAGGAACTGGTGTTGCCACATTGCTCGCGGGTACTATCAGTTCATAAGCTATACTATCTCCGTCGGGGTCATAGCCATTGGGCGTATGTTGAAATATTTGACCAACTACACCAAAATCTATGGGTGGTTCAAGTAGGATAGGAGAGCTGTTGTTGCCAAAAATCGATGTAGCAAAAAGAAAGACTTCCGTTTGTAGATAAAACTCAACATTTACGGAATTCCCACCATTTATATTCAGGATATTTTCATTTCTGTTTGGGTCCTGCATCCACATTATGTAAGGCTGACCACCAGGGTTTGGCCCCGGATAGGTATGCGTGGCAATGTACTCGTTCCTTCTGATATCGGGATGTACCATTACAAAATTGTTTCTTGGAATAGTATTCAGTGAGCCATCACCCCAGTGTATTTCAAGCGAGGGTCTGTCGGCATGTATAGCTTGTCCACTTATTTTTGTATAGGTTGTAATTTTTACCTCAATGGAAAGTGGCCCAATTTGTCGATAGGTTATTTCGCCTGCCCTGTTGTGGGTTGCAAATGCTTTGTGTGAAATGCTGAAAAGTAAAATCAGCAAGCTGTAAAAAAAGTATCTTTTCATATTTGTGTAATATCCGTCCGCTAAAATAACAAAAAAAAACCTAAAACTGTTTTTTTTAACTGGCTTTGTTATAAAATGTGAATGATATCTGTTTTGATGGGTCAAAATTCAGAACTTCTTGGCATAGCATAATAAAAACGATAAAACTATTTGAGATCATCGCTCAGTTCATCGATTATACTCATGCTCAGCGCAATTTCGTCCATAAATTGTTTCAGTATTTCTTCCTGATTATCAATTAGGCTCTTGTGCAAGGATACCTTCATCATATCGCGGGAAAATGGGATCGCAACATATACCTTATTTTGAATAAAGGCGAAGCTGGGCGTAACTCTCCAACGCTCAAAAATATCGAGCATTGATTCCAGCAAGTTTTCACTCAAAAGGCGTTCTGATTCAATTTCTTCGGTAGCATAAACAACAAAACGTTTTTCGAATTCCGGATGATTTTCCAAATAGATCATCGAACCTTTTTGAGCAAGTGAACCCAAACTTTTTTGAATAAATTTACCTAAACTGCCAAATAATTTTTCTGCTGTATCGGGCAAAACATATGTTTCGCCGTATGAATTTTTATTGGCTGTTATTATAATAAAAAGACCTTTAAAGATCGTACTAGTATTGGTTGTGGTTCTTCTCTGACCATTACTGTAAGAGGTTGACTGGGATTTTCTTTTAACGTCAAGTTCCGACATTTCAAAGCTAATACCTTTGTGAACGCCATTAAAGTAGTCCTCCCCTTTGTAAATATTGAAATTTGAACTAAAAATCTGTGACCTGTTGAAATCGGTTCGGTCAATGTATCTATTGCCCTGATAGCTTACTGTAGGCATCATGCTTTCCACAATCCTTTTGAGTACATTCGATTTGAAATGTGTTTTATATTCTTTCTGATTTTTAGTGGCGATTAACGTAAAAATGATTAGCGCAGCAACAATAAAAATTATTCCAATTATATAAAATATTGCATAGCCAAGTGTACCCAACCCAAGGAAAATTAGACCAACAATAATTGCAATGATTGTAATCATAATACCTTTTTTGTAGGCAGCGGCTCTTTCTAGGCGGAAGTCTTCGCTCTGTCTGAGTACAGAGGATAGTTCTTGTCTGATTTCTGATAAATTTTTCATAGGATTATTGGCAATTTTTAATTATTGATTTGATTTCTTCAGGAGTGATAAATTTATGTTTGTTACCCCAGGAATTTAGGGAGTAATTTAAAATATTGGCTATTTCAATATTGCTCAGATGTTGAATTGGAGGCATAGCATTTTCGAATTCAATTCCCTTGACAATGATTTTACCTTTCATTCCTTTTGTTATCCAACAGGCAGCATTAGGACCGGCGGCAATAAAAATTTCTGCACCTGAAAGTGGAGGAATGAGTAACTGAAGTCCTTCGCCATTTTTTCCGTGACAACCCGAGCAATGTTTAACATAGAGCTTTTTCCCTTCGGGATACTGTTCTAATTGAGCACATGCTGATAACAGCAGTATTAACAAAAATAGGAATAATTTCATTGCATTATTTACTTTTCTTTTAGTAAAATAGCAATATCTTTAATTAGTTCATCAACTTTTTTTGGATCGGTGCCATCATAAAAGCCTCTTATTTGCCTTTTTCTGTCGATAAGGGCTATTGCACCACTGTGATCGAAACCTCCCTGGGCGCCTGGGTCTTCCATTGCCGAAAGCAGGTATTGAGCTGCCATAGCTGTCATTTTTTCATATTTTCCGGTGAGTAAATGCCAGTTGCCGGGTTTAATATTCATTCTGCCGGCGTACCAGGCCAGTCGGCCTACTGTATCTGTTTTACTGTCGATGCTGTAGGACAACATAACAAAATCTTCGGTTTTTTTGTACTTGCTGTAAACGCGCATCATTTCTTTTTTAACTATTGGACAAATAGTTGGACAGGCCGTAAAAAAGAAATCGGCTACATAAACTTTTCCCTCAATTGTTTTTTCTGTGATAACTTTTCCCTCCTGATTTTTGAAGCTAAAATCGCCTATGGTGTGAAAAGCAGTATCAATTACTTTTTTACCATGCTCCTTTTTTTCAATCAAAGTTCTTTCGCCTAATATGGGAAGTTTTTTTGAACTGTAGCCGCAGGCTGTGAGGCTAAAAAAAAGCATAAAATATAAAAATCGCATTGCCATATTTGGTTTATTTATTATTGTTTTTCAAAAAGAGTTCAGCCCCTTCAATGCCCTCAAGCATCAGTTTTGCAACTCGTTCAATATTTATTTCTTCAGCATTCAAGTAATCGAGCAGCTCTTTTTCTGATTTATCTTCGTAGAATTTATTATCGAGGTGCAAATTTTTAAAATCTCTCATCCATTCGAACATGGCGTCGTGCCCCGATTGAAGGACTTGAAGCAAATTCAGTATTTTTTCTTTCTTTGCACTGTCTTTTTCAGTTTCGAGCATTTGCCTCAATGTTTTTAAAAGTTTCATTATGTCTTTGTCCTTTGGCATTACCTCATCGTGTTTAGCAACAACCAATTTGTAAAGCGAATCAACTTTTGGATTAAGTTTTATGTCTGCAGTTTTCGAATTATTTGAGGTTTGACCACAAGAAAAAAGGATTAAAATAAAGAAAAGTAATAAAGCCTTAAAAAGCTGCATTGGAATTTTTTTGAAATGTTTTTTTGAAATAAATAAAAGTCTAGTGTAAGTACTTAATTTTACAGCACAAATTTCGATAAGAAAAGCCCAAAATCAAAGCAATTAAAATTAATATTTATAAGTTTCCTCATATTATGAACAGAAGAGCCAAAAAGGTGTCCGAATCGAAGACTATAATGTCAGAAATGATTATGCCCAACGATACTAACCCAATCAATAATCTGATGGGTGGAAACCTGATGCGTTGGATGGATATTGCTGCAGGTATTTGTGCCGGTAAACATTGCGAAAAATATGTAGTTACAGTCACTGTAGATTCGGTCTCTTTCCAAAAACCTATTCCCCTCGGTGATGTCATCACCATTGAATGTTCTGTAACCAGAGCTTTCAGCACTTCTGTCGAGGTGTATGTCGAAGTTTTTTCATCTGATATTAAGGGTGGAAACAGTCGTCGATGTAACGATGCTTATTTTACCTTTGTAGCAGTTGAAGACGATACCAAAAAACCCTGCGACGTTCCCGAAGTGCTTCCGCTCACAGCCGAGGAACACAAAAGATTCAATGAAGCACTCCTCCGACGCCAGCTAAGATTGTTACAGGCTGGCAGACTAAAACCAGAAGAAGCTCCAGAACTTCGTGAATGGTTTTTTAAGCAAAATAATTGATGCAGGTCAGTTTTTAACGAATCGAGGATTCTATCTAATGAGTTCTGTCATATGGGTCAAAATTCATTGATAATTTGTCATGTTTTGTCAATAAATCTTTTATTTTTGACTCAGAAAGACCTTGTTCTGGATTTGTAAAGCAACAACAATATTAAAAAATAGCTCTTAATTAAGATATTAGCCTATTTGATAATTTGTTTTGCCTGCAGATTCCGAACCTTAACACTATTTGCTTTCTGCGGAAAACTGCAAGTATTTCAATTTACTTTCGTTTGCTCAGAAGTAGAAAATAACATCTATGACATTAAGAAATATCCTTGGAAAACTACTTGTTTTCAAAGTCGCCTTGCTGTCCATATTGACTTCAGGCACATACGCTCAAACTACTTTAACATTAAACTCAGCCGGTTCAGCTGTTTGGACAGTACCATGTGGTGTAAGTTCCATCACTGTTGAAATTTGGGGTGCCGGTGGTGCCGGAGGAGGGTCGCTTGGGCAAGGCGGTGGTGGTGGCG
>CAMDAB010000012.1 GCA_945888475.1 Saprospira grandis DSM 2844
CATGTTTCCCTTACTGTCCTCAATCATGCTTAAAACAGCATCATGACTCAATCCCTGCTTTTGGTTATAGCTTTTAAAAAATTTACCATCGAAACAGCTAACGCCGCCGCCACTTGTTGCGATCCAAATATTATTTTTCCGGTCTTGGACTATTTTTGTAACTTCATCGCTGTTAAGTCCAGACTTTTTACCAAAATAGGTTAAGTTCTTTCCATCGTATCTTGCAACGCCAGACTCCCTTGTGCCAAACCAAAGATTGCCAGAACGGTCTTCCATTATGCTGACAACATCGTTATTTTTTAATCCTTCTTTTGTAGATAGTTGGTTGAAGCGCTTGCCATCATACTTAAATAGTCCGCCCAAGCTGCCAAACCATAAATCGCCTCGGCTATCTTCAAGGATACTATAGATTCTTGAAGCGCTGAGCCCTTCTTTTTCTGTAAAATGTCTAAAAAGATGTCCATCGTATCTGGCTAAACCTCCACCGCCAGTACCAACCCATAAATTACCGGCCTCTTCTTGTAAAATGCAGTTAACATTATTGTGGCTTAGACCCTCATCGGTGCTTATGTAGGTAATTTTTTTTCCACTGACCTTGGCCAGACCATTGTTGTCGGTTCCAAACCATATATTGCCATAGCTATCCTCAAAAATACAGTTTATGAGGTCGTCCCGAAATTTTGTTGAATAATAGGTAAAATATTTGCCATCAAATCTTATGATGTCATTCCCTGGGGTACCCAACCAAATGTCTCCTTTTTTATCGACAAAGGTTGATATTATTGCGTAAGGCCTTTTGCTTTTTTTTAATTGATAATGAATAAACTGTTTGCCATCAAAACAACTGAGAAAACCACTGGAAGTTCCAATCCAAATTTTTCCATCTGCTGTTTCACAGAGGGAATTTACTTTTTTAGCTTTTAATCCTTGTTTGTGGCCATAATGACTGAAAGTCTTTCCGTCAAATTTACTAAGGCCTCCCTTGGTTGTTCCGATCCAAATATTACCATTTTTGTCCTCTAATGTACAGTTAATCATATCATCTTTCAGCCCCTTATTTATTGTATAGTTTCTAAAAGATTTACCGTCATAGGAGGTGAGGCCTCCACCCCAGGTTCCGAACCAGAGTTTTCCACTTTTTCCCTCAATGATGCAATTAATAATGTCGCTGCCTAGCCCTTCCTTGCTCGTATAATAGGTAAAAGTTTTTCCATCATATCGCGTAGCACCGCCGCCCCATGTTCCAAACCAGATATTTCCTTGTTTGTCTTGAATAAGTGTTCGGACATCATCGTGTTTCAATCCCTGTAGCTTTGAAAAAAAAATAAAATTACCAGAAATAATGTCTTTAGCAATCATATCCTTTGCCTCTGCTTGTTCGGGATATTCGGCATCAAAAGCACTATCTTTAACGACTTCTGATTCAGGGGTTGAAAATGAATCCTGACCTGGGCAATGAATTAAAGGTAATTCAGATGGTATATAAGTTTCAAAATTTACAATTTCACTGTTATCTTTAATTTCTATGCTTTGTAGAGGGCTAACTTTCGAAGTTTTAATTTTCAAAGAATCAATAGAAACAATAGTTGGAGGTAAAATACTATCATTATTAACCAAATGTCCTTTAGATAATTTTTTATAACTATTATCTGTTTTGTTTTTTTCTTGGTGCTTGTCAACACAGGAAAATAAAGTTATAAATATTAGAATATAAAACTTATTCATGTTTTGTTTAATCTTGTTTTGCCAAATTTAGAAAATTTAGATTTAAGAACATTAGTTTTTTTGATATTTTAAACAATTTTTGTGGCAATTACTTTAGTATTAAATTATTTCAATAATGTGACAAAATTATTTTAAACTAAGAATAAAGCAATAAGGTTTAAATAGTCAAATCCAGAAAATAAAAATTCTTTTAGAAATATTTAAAAACGGAAAAATGAGATTATTACTGGCGTTTAAAAAGCAGAATTTTAAGAAAAATATTTTTACGCTTTTTGGAATATTATTTTTTATGGCGTCACTTAATGCTCAAGATTTGCCTTCCATTAACAAAGACCGACTAAAACTTTCACGCGAAGGTATGACCTTTCTAACTAGCTGGGCAGCTGTAAATATTGCCGGAGGTTCAGCAGCCTATTACCTTGCAAAAGACCGAGAATGGAAATATTTTCACGAGATGAATGTCTTTTGGAATACCGTAAATCTGGGTTTGGGTATTTCGGGTCTTTTGATGGAAAGAAAAAGTAAAGCTGACCTGAATATGGAACAAAGTCTGAAAGCTCAGAAAAGAGTGGAACGGATTTTTTTGGTTAACAGCGGTATCGATTTGATTTATATTGGCAGTGGACTTGCCATGAGGCAGATGCAGAACGCCAAAAACCCTGAGAGAATGAGGGGTTATGGTAATGCACTTATTCTGCAGGGAAGTTTTTTACTGGTCTTCGATGGGGTGGAATATTTTCTGCATCGTAGCAATGGCTATCGCTACAAAACATCTAAACTGAGTTTCAATTTTAATGGAAACAGTGTAGGACTGAGCTATAATTTTAGCAAATAAGTTCTGAATTAGACTAAATAGCTTTCTAATTCATCATAGAAAATACTACCCCAAATGTCATTTATTTCGAAAACATTATCCGCTGTTTTTTTTGCCAAATCACTGAAATGTTCAGAAAGGTACTCGCTTTTGATCAGTTTTAGCAGCGTTACATATACAGACAAAAGGCTTTTCAACAAACTGTCGGGGTCGTAGTCGAAGCGTGCAGAAAAAATTATACCCTGTTCAATATAGTATAGCATAAGTTCAGCTTGTGCATCGGGTTGGGCACCAATTTTTTTAAAGTCGGAAAGCGTTTTTCTGGCTTTTGCTAATTTTATTTTGATTTTATCGGGATTAATAGCTTTTTTGATTTCAGCCTTGTATTTGTCAATCAGTTGTTCGTCCGATTGATTAAGGTGGTAATGCAAAAAATCTTTAACGGCCTTATTCGATTTGTACAAATCAAAGATAATTTCGCTGAGTTCTTCTTTGCTTAGCTCTTTCAGAACCTTTTTCAAGTCACTCAATTTCATTTTACACTTATTTTATCTTAATGCTAACTAATTTCCCTCGCTGAATCCTAATTCTTTAGCTGCACGTTCTTTTTTGTTTCGGTTGATAAGTTTTCTAACCCAGTTTGGAACTACAATCATACCCACAATAAGATATACATAATAAGTGAAAAATCGCCAGAAAACAGCCATAATCAAAAGGAGCGTAGCATTGGCCGGGATATAATCCTTGTGAAAAATCATAAAGGCATTTTCTGCAATTCCCGAACCTCCGGGAGTGGGCGTAATGGCAGTAATAATCCACATAGCCAGCTGCCTTGCATAGATAAGAAACTGTTGTAATGGCCAGCTTAGATCGAGATTGCCGCTCATGAACTCATTGTAATGCTGTTTTACAACCGGATCGGATGACATAGAAACAAAGCCAAGAATCAGGCAATTCAAGACCATAAATTTAGATGTCCATGCGCCAATTGTCACTCCAAAGCTTTTGAGGTGAAAAAGCCAGGTTTTATTTTTTAATTCTACCGAGGTAGTGCGCATCTCTTCAGCCATTTTTTCAGCGCCACTGCGAAATCTCTTAAGGAATTTAAAGCCAGTGAAAAAGAGCAGTATTTTACTAATTGGTTTACTGCTGACGAATACACCGTAAAAAAACAAAGATCCATAAATAAACATAAAGGCGTAAGCAAAGAAAAAAACTTTGCCATAGATAGAATTGGCCGGATTGAGCAGGTCGGAAATGCTTTGGGCTCCCGGCTGAACCATGAGTGGGCCAAAAAGCAGAAAAAGCAACAAAATAAAGAAAAGGAAAAAGAAAGTGTCGAGAATTACGGTGTAAAGCACAAGCATGGTCGTGCGTCCTGCCGGTAGTTTTTCCTGCGAAAGGGCAAAAAGTGCCACTGCAGAACCACCCACTGAAGTTGGCGTTACCGCCGAACTGAATTCCCACACCACAATAAGCTCGAGGCATTTTTTCCAACTAAAAAATTTATTGGTGACAATCCTCAGGCGCGTCATGTAAGACAGGTGTCGCGTGCACATAAAAACAACTGCCATGCCCAACCAAAAGAACACATGCCCATTCCACTGTATTTTGTTAAACTCATCCCAATTGAATTCTTTAACAAACATATAAACAACCACAGCAAGGCCAATTACTACAGCAAGTGCAATTCTGCCCGGGCTAATCGATTTTAGTGCCTTGTTAAAATCGGGGTCATCGTACTGACCTGTGTGGCGGGTATCGATTTTTTTTGAATCTTTAGGTTGTTCAGACATGCTTTTGTTGCTATTGTGGATGATTTATTCCAATTCCAGTTCTATTTGCAGGATTTCTTCGCTCGGTGGCGCAGCGATCAGAACAAAGTTATTCATTTCTGCCGATTTTAATTCAATTGATATCAATTCCTGTTGTAACAGATCGAGCAGGGCTAGGAAAGTAAAAATTGCATGCATACGGTTTTCGCATTTCGACAGCAGTTCTTTTGCGTCGACATTTCCTTTTTCAAATACATAGGCAATAATAAATTCTCGTCTTTCTTCAATTGTGTAGTTGTAGTGCACAATGGTATGTACCAATTTTTCCTCTCTGTTGTTGAAACGCTGCAAAACTTCCTGATATGTTTTTAAAATTTTGAAGAGCGAGAGGTTTTCTAGTTCAGCATCGGCCATCGCCTGATTGGCAATGAGCTGAAGTTCAACAAGCATGTTTCCACGCAAATATTTCTTCTGCCGAGCGTCTTCCAAACGTTGCAATTCGGTGAAAATTTCTTTATAACTTTTGTATTCGAGCAGTTTTTGAACCAATTCCTGACGCGGGTCAATCTCATTTCCCGCATCATCTAAATCTTTCCGGGGCAGCAGCATTTTGGCTTTAATACGCATGAGGGTAGCCGCAACCAAGATAAAATCGCTTGCCACATCAATATTCAGACTTTCGAGATGACGGATATAGTCGAGGAATTCTGTAGTGATTTTCGCTACCGGAATGTCATAAATATCCAATTCGTCGCGCTCAATAAAAAAAAGAAGCAGGTCGAAAGGGCCCTCAAATTGCGGAAGCTTTATTGTGTAGGTCAATTGAATAAAAGTTTTTTATTATCTTTGCAGCTGTTGAACGACAAATTTAAGAAAAATTCGAATATTTGAAGTCCAATTGCATCTTTGCATTGAAATTCTTACAAAAGTACAGCTGTTTAATGGAAAAGGAAGTAACGGATGACATACTGAAGGCACAAATAGCATTGAACCGCCTACCGAAACATATTGCCATTATCATGGACGGTAACGGACGTTGGGCACAGATTCAGGGGAAGGCGCGTGTATTCGGTCATCAGAGCGGCGTGCAATCGGTACGGGATATTACCGAAGCTGCAGCCGAAATCGGTATAGAATATCTAACACTCTATGCTTTCTCTACCGAGAACTGGAATAGACCCAATGATGAAGTAAATGCCTTGATGTCTTTGCTCGTAAAAACCATTCAGGCCGAGCTGCCAACGCTCAACAAAAATAACATCCGTCTGCAGTGTATTGGTGATATCGAAACCCTGCCCGAGGCTACCAGACTCGAACTGCTCGACGCCATGGAAAAAACATCGCACAATAGCAGAATGACACTGATCCTTGCTTTAAGCTACAGTGCAAAATGGGAAATTATACAGGCCGTAAAATCAATTTCTGAAAAAGTATCAAAAGGCTTGCTCGACGCCGATTCAATTGATGAAGCTTTAGTAGCCGATGAATTGGCAACAAAAGGCATTCCCGATCCGGAATTAATGATACGTACAGGCGGAGAAACACGTATTAGCAATTTTTTGCTATGGCAGATTGCTTATGCCGAACTTTGTTTTACCAAGGTATTTTGGCCTGATTTTAGAAAAAAAGATTTATTCGAGGCCATCCTCGATTTTCAGCAACGACAGCGCCGATTTGGTAAAACCGGCGAGCAGGTTGAATCTTTCTGAGCAACAAAAAAAGAATCCGTTATTATTATTGATTTTATAACCGTACCTTTCGCAACTTAAATTCGTTTTGAATTTATATCCGACAAAAAAAGAAATAAATTACAACATTGCATGAAACATAGCGCTATCAGGCTGGCATTTTTAACATTTAGCATTCTAAGCGGCCTTTTTGCTTCTGCCCAAAATAATCCTCTCGATACGATAATTCCGTTTATGGAATACAACGAACCTAAGGAATTCGAGATTGCAGGAATTGAAGTAAAGGGTTGTGAGTATACCGACCCATTTGCAGTTATAGCCGTTTCAGGTCTAAAGGTTGGGCAAACCATTAAAATTCCGGGTGATGATTTCGGAAAATCTATCCGAAAACTTTGGAAGCAAGGATTATTTATCGATGTGCACATTGATCAGAGCAGAATTGTCGGTCAGTCGGTCTTTCTCGATATTGTTGTTAAGGAATATCCTCGATTTTCGCGTCACGATTATCGTGGTATTAAAAAAAGTGTGCACGATGATTTGAATAATGCCATCAACCCATACCTCACCAAGGGACGTGCAGCTACAGAGACAATGAAAATGAATGCTATTCGTGAAATAAAAGCCTTTTATGCCGATAAAGGTTTTCCAGATGCGAAGGTAGCTGTGGTGGAGGTAGATGATGAACTTCTAAAAAATTCAGTAAAGTGGTCTTTCCATGTAGTACGTGGCAAGAGAATACATATCGATAAAATTGATTTTGTTGGAAATGAAGCTGTAAAAGACGCCAGATTACGCAGGCTGATGAAGGAAACCAAACAACGAACATTCCTAATCAGTATTTTCAAACCATCGAAATATATCGATTATGAATACAAGGCTGACAAAGAAAAATTACTTGCCTATTATAACAATATCGGTCGAAGGGACGCTAAAATTGTAAGCGATTCGGTGCACTTGCGTGAAGTTACGCTCAAAAACGGAAAGAAAGTCAAGAGAATTTATATCGATATTGTTTTGGAAGAGGGGCCTCAATATTATTTTGGCGACATCAGTTTTCGAGGTAATTCAACTTATCCGACCCCGGTTTTACGAGAAGTACTGGGTATAAAAAAAGGAGACAAGTATAATGAGCAAATGCTTCAATCGAGAATAAATTTCGATAAAAACGGTCGCGATATTTCAAGTCTTTACATGGACAACGGATACTTGTTTTTTCAGGCAAATCCAGTTGAAAAAGGCGTTTTAAATGATACAGTTAATATCGAAATCCGTATTCAGGAGGGGCCGGTTGCTACCATCGATAAAGTTATTATCAAAGGAAACGACCGTACACACGAAAATGTAATCAGAAGAGAGCTGCGAACTATTCCCGGGGCAAAATTCAGCAGATCGGATATTATTCGTTCGCAGCGACAGCTCATGGCATTGAATTATTTTAATCCCGAAAGCATGGGCGTGAATACACCTGTGAATCCGCAAAGAGGTACGGTTGATATCGAGTATACTGTAGAAGAAAGGCCCTCCGATCAGCTTGAACTTTCAGCAGGTTGGGGCGGATTTGGTCGCGGACTAATTGGTACGCTTGGGGTTACTTTTAATAACTTTTCTTTGCGCAATCTTTTTAATGCAGAGTCCTGGAATCCTCTTCCTCAGGGCGATGGACAAAGACTTAGCTTGCGTATTCAAACGAATGGCCGTTTTTATCAGTCTTACAATTTTTCATTTACCGAACCATGGCTAGGCGGAAAAAAACCAAATTCCTTGTCTGTGGCTGCTTATCAGTCTAGATTCAACAATGGTCAAATTCCCGAGTCCAGTAACTTTCAGCAGCTTGTTATCACAGGTGTTAATATCGGTCTAGGTACCCGTTTGAGATGGCCCGATGAATACTTTACATACTCGGCATCTTTGGAATATCAGAACATGAACCTGCTTAGAAGATTCGACTTTGCCATTCCAACGGGAGTTTTTCACGATTTGGCCATTCGCCAGGTGTTGGCTCGCAGTTCGATATTTAATCCAATATTTCCGACAGAGGGTTCCAATATTTCGCTTTCTTTGAAAATGACATTACCTTACTCTTTGGTCAACAAGATGAATTATCAAGACCCTAATTTGTCTGATAAAGAAAGATTTAAGTTGGTCGAATACCATAAATGGGATTTCGAAGCAGCCTGGTATGCTCAGTTGGTTAAAAACCTTGTCTTGAAGCTTGAAGCCAAGATGGGATTTTTGGGAATGTATAACAACGATGTAGGTTTATCGCCCTTTGGCCGTTACGAACTTGGTGGGGATGGACTTTCAAACTTTGTTGGACTGCAGGGCAAGGATATCGTGTCGTTACGTGGGTATAAAGATCCTGTAAATGATGTTTCGGAAGCGAACAGAATAGGTGCAGGTGTTTTTAACAAATACACGATGGAACTACGTTACCTTATCTCTCCAAACCCTAGTGCAACAGTATATGTTTTAGGATTTCTACAAGGTGGAAATGCCTGGGCAGGTTTCCGCGATTACAATCCTTTTATGCTCCGAAGATCCGCTGGATTGGGACTCAGGGTGTTCCTTCCTATGTTTGGAACATTGGGATTTGACTATGGAATAGGCTTTGATAAAAACCTTCCTGTAGGTTCTAAACCATGGGATTATGGCGCATTTAACATTGTTTTGGGCTTCGAACCAAGATAATCATAGATGATATAATGATGATGCTGAAATCATATTTTGTTGATTTCAGCATTTTTATTTTAAAAATCTTCAAAAAAACTTGAAATTTGTCCAAAATTGCCCTAAACTCGCAGTAATAATTAAGAAACAAAATTTTATAACTTTATTTTTTCATTAAAAAACTAATTGCTTGGCTAAGAATTTTAGAAACCCGAATCTTGAGAAAAAAGATGAAGCTCAAAATTTTCGCTTAAACGATGCTATCCGTGTACCGGAAATTCGTTTAGTAGGCGACAACTTCGATGAAATCAGTGAAATCGTTGGAAAAGAAGTAGAAACAGGTGTATATAAAACTCGATGGGTTTTAGAAATTGCACAAAAAATGAATCTTGATCTTATTGAGATTTCACCAAATGCAAATCCTCCCGTTTGTAAAATCATCGAACTTAAGAAATTCCTTTACGAAAGAAAAAGAAAGGAGAAAGAACTGAAAGCCAAACAGGTAAAAGTGGTAATTAAAGAAATTCGCTTTGGTCCGAATACCGATGATCACGATTTTGAATTTAAAGTAAAGCATGCTATAAGTTTCCTCGAAGAAGGTTCAAAAGTAAAGGCTTATGTTCAATTCAAGGGTCGTTCAATTGTTTTTAATGATCGCGGAAAAGAATTACTTGGACGTTTTCTTGTAGCCCTCAGCGAAGTAGGTGTGCCGGAATATCAACCGAAACTGGAAGAGCGCAGAATGCACGTTACCATCGCACCTAAAAAAGTTGCCCCGGTAAAAAAGAAAACTGACGAAAACGGCAAAGAATCATAGTAAATCTTTAATCTTATAAGGGAAACCATTTCTTACAATAGAATGGTTTTCTCTTTTTTAGCAATGTCCATATTATGGCAAAATTAAACGGAAAATATTCCGGCTTGGACAATTTTATTCCGGAAGGTGCTGAAATAAACGGAAGTCTGAATGCAGCATCAAACTTGCGTATTGATGGTAAGCTCGAAGGTAAAGTTGTGTCGGCAGGTAGACTTATCCTGGGAAGTTCAGGTAAAATTATTGGTGATGTTGAGTGTAAAAACGCATTTATAGAAGGACATATCGAAGGAAATCTCCATGCTTTCGATGTTTTACAACTCAGCAACAGTTCAAAAATAAATGGTAATGTGGCAGCTGCTAAAATTATCCTAGCGGAACATTGTCAAATTAGTGGCAGCATGAAATTGAAAAAGTAGCAAATGGCTTCAGAAGACAAGGAAGATGGGAAACTGTTAAAAAAAAATAAAGTTGCAATCAATGCCTACATGAAATATTCAGGGATGGGTATTCAAATGGCTTTGATTATCACTATATTAAGCTATGCAGGTCTGCTGCTCGACAATTATTTAAATACAAATCCTGTTTTTACTGCAATACTATCCCTTTCGTCTGTTTTATTGGCTATGTATGTTTTTATAAAGGGGGTTCTGGGTGAAAACAGTAAAGAAAAAAGCAGTCAAAATATTGAAAATAAATCTTGAATGTCTTTTAAAGATTACATTATCAGCAAATTGCTACTTTCGGTATTTGTTTCGGCAGTGCTCTACGGTTTTACTTATATCGAATTGTTGAAGCAACACAGTGATTTGTCTGTTATATCACTTTTGTTTTTTATTTTGTTCACTTTTGTTCTTTTTAGGGGAGGTCAAACCACTGCAAAAAGTAAAAACAAGCAGTTGTTTAGCCAGTTTTTTTTGGTTGCCACCTCAATAAAAATGTTTTTGAGTCTTACAATTGTGCTTATTTATTTTATTGTTCTAAAACCATCCACACAATATTTTATAATTCCATTTTTTTTTGTCTATATTTGCTACACAATTTTTGAAGTTTATATACTTACAAAGTTAGGCAACAGCAAATCATAATTCTGTTAGGATGTACAACGTTAATGTTAATGATAAATATAAGTTTGAGATAGTTTCTGAGGACTTGAACTGGGATGCAGTTGAAGTAGAGCCAGGTAGATTCAATATTCTCCACAACAACAGATCTTATAGCGCTGTTGTGCTTGCAGCCGATTTTGAGAACAAGGCTTTCTCAGTGAGAATCGATCGTCATGTTTTTAGTTTGAGTGTCAAAGACCGCTTCGATTTGCTTGCCGAACAACTTGGTTTTAGTATAAAATCTGCTAAAAAAGCAAATGAAATAAAAGCACCAATGCCTGGAATGGTTTTATCAGTGATGGTGAGCGAAGGACAAGCAGTTAAAATGGGCGAATCGGTACTGATTCTGGAGGCCATGAAAATGGAAAATGTCATTAAAGCACCTGCCGATTGTACGATTAAGCAGATTAAAATCAAACAAGGAAACGCAGTCGAGAAAAATCAGGTTCTTATCGAATTAGCATAGTTGAGTTTTTTTATATATTTAGGTCATTCTCTTTTCAACAGGAGAATGACTTTTTTTATTGGCAATTTTCTACGATTATTTGACAGGCAGCTTCCACCCATTTAGGGGAGTCGTTTAGTCCTTCGACCAATTCAAGATGTTCTCCACCCATTTTCTCGAATTCCTCGGCATATTCATGCGAAATTTCAACAGTTGTTTCGAGACAATCAGCCACAAATGCCGGACAGAATACCAAAATCTTTTTGTCGCCAGCCGCTCGTCTCTTTTTTAACATGTCGCTGGTGTAGGGTTCGAGCCAGGGATCTCTGCCTAATCTAGATTGAAAACAGATGCTGTATTTTTCCTTATCCAGATTTAGAGCCTCTGCAATGGCATGCGTAGTGGCATAGCACTGTGCACTGTAACAGTATTTGTTATCGTCGCAGATACTGTTGCAGCAGTTTTCTTTTTTCATGCAATGCGCGCGGCTGCTGTCAGCTTTTACCAAATGTCTTTTGGGTAAGCCATGAAAGCTGAAAAGAACGTGATCGTATGCTTCAATATCATGATTTTTTGCCCTGTCGACAAAAGCCTCAATCAGCTTAGGATGGTCATAATATGAATTGATAAATGTTATTTTCGGAATCACCTGCTGTTTTGTAAGCAGGCGCATTACCTCTTCATGAACTGAACCTGTAGTTGCAGAGGCATAATGCGGAAAAAGCGGCAATACAATTATCTCTGATACGGCAGCCTTCATGAGTTTGTTCAAAGCATCTTCAATTGAGGGCTTTTGGTAGCGCATTGCCAGTTCAACCATGTAATCATTGCCCAGCGATTCCTGAACTTTGTCTCTAAGGCTAAAGCCGAATACTTTTAACGGAGAACCTTCCTTCGTCCATAATATTTTATAGGCTGCAGCCGATTTTCCAGATCTTAATGGAGCTATAATACCTCTTACCAGTATATTTCTTGCAATTGGATTGATATCGATAACTCTGCCGTCGGTTAAAAACTGATTGAGGTAGCGATGTACGGCAGATCGGGTGGGAGCGTCGGGTGTTCCTAAGTTGATGAGGAGTACTCCTTTTTGATGATTCAGTGACATTTGTTTTTGTTTTCTTATGCTAAACTAACCACTTTGCAGCGATATTGTTTAATTGCCTTCTAATTCTCTGAGCTCTTTTTGTATGAGTTCATCAGACTTTTTAAAATCTGTTGGATTTAGACGCTTTGCTTCGTCTGGTTTTCGACTTTTGAGATCGTTAATTAGACTGTTTTTGTTCGAAAAATCTTTGGCTGATAATATCTCAATGCTATTTTTTGAAAAAACAAAGCTCGGATCGGCATAAGCTACATTTGGGTTTTCAATAATCTTTTCGATAGTTTGTGTAATTGCGTCGCCAAAATAAAAACCCTCGCTCAAAGGTTCGTCGCCAAAGGTTTCGCGCATGAGAATTTCGGGAAGACTTTCTTGATTGGCCAAATTAAGTGTCAGAAAAAAAGCATTGATAAATCTGATTTTTTGAATTTTCTCATGTGGAAAAGTTTCGAGAAATGCCTTGTTCTCATCGGGTGTCCCAGCTTTGAAATGGACTACAACTGTTTCGGAAAATTCAATCCCAGCTCTTATGTAATCGTATTTCTGACCTTTTTCAAAAGTATAGGGAAGACTCAGCGCTTTTAGCGTTTTGTCGATTTTCAAGGTAGGCTGTTCGCATTCGATTGTTTCGCGAAAGCTCTCAAAACCGGGATGCTGGGTTCTAAATCGGTACATGCCCATGGGCACTTTTGCGGTCCAGACATTTCTTTCGAAATCATACTCAGCATAATATCTTTTACCAAAATTGCTTTCGCCGTTTTTAAAGACTATGCGAGCGAATTCTACCTTTATATTTTCTCTGGCAATGCTGTAAAATTTAGCTCTTTCAACCCGCTCATCATCCGGTCTCATGGTGAGGCTAATGTAACAAAGGTTTTCCTGCGCTTGTATAAGTACAGTTGCCGAAAAGTGGATGAGCAATAACAGTATAAAAGTTCTCATGGTTAATAGAATTTGCTAAGGCTAAACTAAGCAAAAAATCATTATTTAAACACTAAAATGGCAAGTACAATCATTAAATCATAGTAAAATGACATAATGGCATATAATTTTAAAATTTAAACGCCAAAATGACAGTCGGTTTTTTCTATTTAATTATTGAGAATGATTTTTTAAATAATTGATATTCAATGTTATAAATGTAATTTTAATAATTTTTTATCATTTTCTAATTTTATTGCGGCACATCCTTTGTAAAAAAATGAATGTCGACAAACAATTTATTAGTTCACTTTTAATTTTAAAAATTTTATGAAAACGATACTTAATAGAAATCATTTGCCAGTTTTTTTTGATGACTTCCTGGGCGATGTGTTCAACACAGGAAAAATGCACAATCCAACTGAAAAGACAACGACAGCTGCTCCGGCAGTAAATATCAAAGAATCTGATATAGATTATCAAATTGAATTAGCTGCACCTGGTATGGAAAAATCTGATTTTAAAATCTCTATCGATCAAAATCTGCTCAGTATTTTCACAGAAAAGCGTGAAGATAAAATCGAAAACACTGAAAAATTCAGCAGAAAGGAATTTGGTTATATGCTTTTCAAAAGAAATTTCACTTTGCCAGAGGGCAAAATTGAAAAAGATCAGATTCAGGCTAAATACGAGGCTGGTATACTGAAAATTACCCTGCCAAAAAAGTTAGTAGAGGAAAGCAAAACAGTTAAAAATATTTTGATAGAATAGTTTTGTTGATTTTCATTTTGTTAGGTTTGGGGGCAGCTGTGTACGCATGGCTGCCTTTTTTAACTGAATAATTCATGATACATAGTTATCAGTTTTTTTTCCTCATTTTCCCAATTCCAAACCAGTTTTGCCTTTTGACAGTTTTCTCTGATTTTTTCATAGTAAATATCGTCCTCGCTCAAACTTTCAATGGCTTTAATAATTGAATCTCTATTAAGGTCTGGAATCAGCACTGCCGTTTCAAATTCATGGCAATGCAATCGATATTCAGGAAAATCCATGCAGATACTTGGCTTTTCGGCCATTACATAATCAAAAAATTTATTGGCGAGCGAATAGTAGTAGTTCAGCCCCTTATTCTGAAGAAGATTAATGCCAATATATGCTTTTTTTGTAATTAACTTTAGCTCGGCTGGTGTTATAAAACCTAGAAACTTAACTTTTTCGTCGAGATTCAGGACAGTTGCTTTATATCTGAGGGCTTCCGATAAGTCTCCCTCACCCGCAATCCAAAGTTGAACATTATCTGCTTCAAAATACTGCATAGCCTCCAGCATTTCTTCCAGGCCACGTCCATCGTTGAGCATTCCCTGGTATAATATAATCTTGGGCTTATTGCAATTAAGCGATAAATTTTCTGTGTAAATTGTCTGCGATACTGGTAAGTTTCTGATTACGCCAAAGTCAATATGGTACTTTTTATTAAATTCTGAGGCAAGACTGCTGCAAACCGTGTAAGCCAAATCGCATTTAGGAATACAGAATCGGCCAATGCCTGCCCAAATTTTTTTCACAGACGGTCTACCTACCAGCTCGGGCAATTCGGTAAAATATTCATGTGCATCGAAAATCAGTTTTTTTCTTCGGATGCTTGACACCAAACTTGCAGATAGGAGCGTATCGAGGTCAACAGCGCATATAGCATCGTATTTCCTAAGGAAAAGAAAGAAAAAAAATAACCTGATATTGTACTCAAGATAAAACAACTTGCCCTTTGTGAAAAAACAACGAATTCGCTTCTGTTTGAACTTGAATTCAGACAAAGGCTTCGAATGTTTTAGTTTTCGACCCAGAAGCGTAACCTCATAGCCAGCATTGGACAAACTGCTGCAAATACGTTGCATACGTTGGTCGTAGCTCAGATCATTGGTTACTGTACAGTATATTTTTTTCACTTCCTTGTTTTATGATAATGCCATTACCAATCCTACAACAGATAATACAGCATAGATGATCTTTTTAAAAATTACAGGATTGTTCAAAGTAGTATTGATTTTTTTACCTATCAAAATGCCAGTTATTACGGCAGTTAATGCAAATAAGGACATCCAAAGTACTGTGTTATAAAGATTTCCTCTTAGGATATGACCTCCCAAAACGATTGATGAAGTGCAAGCAAAATAGGCTTGTAAATTTAGTCTGAATATTTCAGAGGGCCAATTTTTCATAGTACCATATATAGCAACCGGAGGGCCGGGGATATTATACATTCCGGCAAAGAGACCTCCCATACCACCGAACAAAATTCCGAGTCTGTTACCCTTCAATTGACCTAAAGTTGGATTAACAATGCCAAATATAGAGAAAGCACAGATAAAAATACCGAGGAGACATTTCATAAGTCTGGCATCTATGACGGTTGTAAGGTAAATTCCCAAAGGCACAAAAAGCAGTGATCCAAAAATCATCATTCCGATATTTTTAAGTTCCAGTTTTTTCCATTCTCTAAAGACAATGTAGCAACTGCCGCTTACTGAAATTATTGAAACATAGGGTCCACACATACTAAGCGGTAAAAAAAATCCCAAAAAAGCCATATTTACCAAACCCTCACCAAAACCGAAGGCCGATTTTACAGTGGAAGCCAATAAAGCGATGAATGCAATAACGACGAGTAATGATGTTGTCACTGCTTAACATTTTTTGCATTTTTTTTAAATGGGGTTTGGATTTTTTCAAGAAGGAAGGCAAAGAAATCTATAATTGGTTTCGTTATGAAAATGATTAAACAAAGTAATATTGCCGTGATAAAGGCCCATTGTGGAGGTCGTTCATCGTAATCACTTTTTGAAACTATTAGTTCGGGATTTTCATTGAGAAAGATTGTTAAGTCTTCCGCTATATTTTTTGATATAATTGTTTGAAAAAAAACGCTGCCCCTTCCATAAGCTTCTTTTTCCAAAGGGTTTTCTGTGTAAGCAAAATCGAAAGCTTTTTTGATACTCAATTTTTTGATAAAAATTCCTTTAACGAACAATGCCAGTGTCCAACCAAGATAGTGCATCATAAATGCTCTAAAGAAGCCTATCCCTAATGGAAATTTTTTATCCAGATTTTGATATTGCTGTATATGAATTGTTTCATGGAATAAAGTATCCAGCATTATTATTCTGCTATTGTATTCACGGTAGACAATTTTTAGTGTCTTACTATAGTTGTTGGGCAAGGCTGCTGCCGTTGCAAAACTTTTTTTAAGGTACCAAGGCATTCCGCATTTGATAACAACCCTTTGCCAATTTACACCGGGAAAGAGGCCTTCAATCAGGATTTTATCATTATTGTCAATGCTCTTGCTACGCTTATCCATTCGTATTTTTGTAAGGCAAAATCAAATCATTGCTCATCAAGATTTGATAGTGCAACGTTTTCAAATTTTTCCATTTGATTGCTGTCTCCCAGGACAATCAGGCTTATACCCTTCGATATGACAATTTCAGGGTCGGGATTAACAGCATATTTGCCATCAGGTTTTTTGAGTGCAATGATATTTACACCGGTATGCGTCCTTAGGTCAAGATTTTTAATAGATTTGTCTTTGAATTCTGTTTTAAGATTTCGGTACATTACCTCTTTGAACTGTATGGTTGCATCTTCGCCAATACTCGACAATAGTTGAAAAAATTCAGCTGCTCTGGGTTGAAAAACAAGGGTAGCCATATAAACGCCACCTATAACTTCCGACATCACAACATGGTTTGCACCTGCCCGATATAGTTTTTTTTCTGCTTCGTGACTCGATGCTCTTGTCACAATGCGTAGTTTTGGATTTAGCTGTCTGGCGGTCAGTACGGTGTAAACATTAAAAGCATCTTCGCCAAATGTAATTACAATGGATTTCGCCTCTTCAATGCCAGCTTCTTTCAAAGTGTGGTCTTGTGTAGCATCACCTTCTATGAAATAATAACCTGAGTCTCGCAGAATCTTTACCTTATCGGGATCGGGCTCTACTACAACATATGGGTTTTTGGATTTAATCATTTCTGACAGAACCTCTCTTCCGTGACGTCCATAGCCACAGATAATGGTATGATTTTTCAATTTCTGTATTTTTTTGTAAACATTATAATCCTCAAGCATTTTTCTGAGGTCTCCTTCTAAAAGGAAACGCGAGAGAATTGAAACTGCATAGGTAAAAATACCAATATTAGTCAAAATAAGAAAGGATGCAAATAGCCTCCCCCAAAAATTCAGCGGTTGAATTTCGCCATAGCCAACTGTTGATACAGTTATAACCGTCATGTAAAAAGCATCCATCAGGTTATAACCGCTAATGGTCATAAAACCCACTATGCCAATGATCACGCAAAGCAGCATCAGTGCAGCGGCCAGAAATATCTGGCTTAAGTAATGATTGATTCGTTCGAACTGCTTTTTTTTGTGCAGATACTTTTTACGCTTCCTCAAAAAATCGATGCTGCTTAATATCACTTTCCTAGCTAGTCTGACTTTATTTTCTTACTTTTTGAAATTTGCAGAAACCACCAGTTCTTTGCTGCCTGCTGTATGCACATAGAAACCTTCGCCCGATTTTACGCCCATTTTGCCTGCTGTAACCATATTTACCAATAAGGGACAGGGAGCGTATTTAGGATTTCCAAAACCGTCGTGCAGCACTCTAAGAATTGACAAACATACATCAAGCCCGATAAAATCTGCCAACTGCAGCGGTCCCATTGGATGTGCCATCCCCAGTTTCATCACAGTGTCAATTTCTTCCACGCCAGCAACTCCTTCATACAAAGTATAAATTGCCTCATTAATCATAGGCATTAGAATTCTGTTGGCTACAAAACCAGGATAATCATTTACTTCAACAGGCGCCTTGCCTAAAGCTTTTGACAAATCCATAATAGTTTTTAAGGTTTCGGCACTGGTCGAATATCCACAGATGACTTCAACGAGTTTCATTACCGGAACCGGATTCATGAAATGCATACCTATTACTTGTGTCGGGCGTTTTGTAACTGCCGCAATCTGTGTTATTGAAATAGATGAAGTATTGGTTGCGAGTATACATCCTGCAGGAGCATTTTCATCCATCTGTCTGAATATTTTCAGTTTAAGATCTACATTTTCGGTGGCAGCTTCTACGATCAGATCTGCATTGGCGGCAGCTGAAGAAAGATCTGTATTGGTTGTGATATTTGCCAGTGTAGCTGCTTTTTCGTCTTCGGTCAAACTTCCCTTAGCAACCATTCTGTCCAGATTTTTTGAAATGGTAAACATTGCTTTGTTCAACGCATCGGGCGAAACATCTACCAGATTTACGCTGTGTCCGGTCATTGCAAATACATGTGCAATCCCATTACCCATAGTGCCCGCACCTATTACTACGATGTTTTTCATAATTCTTGAGAGTTTTTTGTATTTTTACATTAAATGTTAAAGATTTTGCAGATTATTGCCTTTAAAAGCTTCAAATATAGTCATATTTTGTATTCCATTTTTACAAATTTTAACCTTTTTCAGTGGAATTTATCCAGTCTCAATATTTTTTGTCTTCTTGTCTTGCGTTCTAAATTTGTTTTTTGATGATATATTTTGCATCAGATTTTCATTTTGGAATTCCTTCCTGGAAATCTGCTTCCTCCAAAGACCGCGAATCGCGGGTGTTTCGATGGCTCAACACGATATCTGAAGACAAGGATCTGAAGGCCCTTTATCTGGTTGGAGACATTTTTGATTTCTGGTTCGATTACCATACAGTTGTGCCAAAAGGTTTTGTACGCATTCTCGGCAAACTTGCCGAATTGAGCGACAGGGGAGTAGAACTGCACCTTTTTACGGGGAATCATGATGTTTGGTTTTTTGATTATTTTGAGAAAGAGCTCAATGCTAATATTCATCGAAATCCCATAGAAATTAAAATTGCGGATAAAAGTTTTTTCATTGCTCATGGAGACGGTCTGGGGCCGGGCGACTACGGTTATAAATTTATTAAAAAAATATTTCGTAACCCTTTTTGTCAATGGCTTTTTCGCTGGCTTCATCCCGATGTAGGGGTTGCACTGGCTAATTTTTTTTCCAAAACCAGCCGTGCTTCTCAAGATGCTAGCAGGCCTTTTCTCGGAGAAGACAAGGAGTGGCTCATTATTTTTGCTAATGAAAAACTAAAAAAAAGCCCTCATATTGATTATTTTATCTTCGGACACAGGCATTTGGCGCAGGATTTGGTTCTTAAAGATGGAAAATCACGTTATATAAATCTCGGTCATTGGTTTGGAGAAGGGAACTATGGCGTTTTTGACGGTCAGGAGCTTCACCTAAAAAAATTCGAATAATAAAACATGCTTTTTCCAAAAGTTATTAACAGTATATTTTTTCTTTTTACCTTGTCTATGTCTGTGCTAAATGCACAGAATAAGCCTTTAATTGCCTCTGTCAAAAAGATTGAAATCAAAGCCCGTTTTGTCGAAATTGACAGAATGCAGCAGATTTATGTTGTTAGTGATGATCATACGCTCATGAAATATTCTGCTTCGGGCGAATTTCTGAAATCCTTTAATGAAAACAGTTTAGGTGAAATCAGTTCTGTTGATGTTTCCAACCCATTTCAGCCCCTAGTTTTTTATAACGAATATCAGTCAGCTGTTGTACTCGACAGAAGCCTCAGTGAGCTATACCGTTTTAAACTTAGTGATCTCGGTTTTACCCAAGTAGATGCACTTGCGCTTTCTACCGATAATATGTTATGGTTATACGACCCTAATAATTTTAAATTGATAAAATTTGAAAGCAATGGCACCGTAAATCTTGAAAGTCCAGATTTGAGTATGATTCTGGAAGCTTCATTTTTTCCGGTAAGACTCTGTGAAGCTGAATTTAAAGTTTTTGCCAATGACCCTGAGATAGGGATGCTTATCTTTGACAATTTTGGCAATTTTATTCAAAAACTCAGCATTAGCGGAATAGATTATTTTCAGGTTAGCGGAAATTTTCTCAACTGGATGGATGCCGAAAAAAATCTGCACCAAATACATCTGAAAACATTTAGGGAGCAGATTAAACCCCTCAAAGATTTTGGCCTCGACAGTGCTAATCTACTTCAATTTTGTGACTCGCCCGATGCATACCTGCTCCGTTATCCCGACCGGATTGATATTGTATCAAAAGTAAAGTAGTGATTAACGTACGCGCAGCAGCTCTTTCCAACTTGTAGTATACCGCTGACTTCGGAACTGTTCTAGTTTTTGCCAACTATTGCCCTTCGTAACCGATGCGGCTGCACAGCCTACCATTCCCTTGCCATATCGCGCATTGATTTTGTCTGTAATTGCCATAATTTTCCTGGTCTTAAGGTGCAATTCGGGTTCTTGAAAAAGATTGAGCTGTATATTATCCTCGGGCTGTAGGTCATAAGCCATGATGCCGCATTTTTTATAATTCCTTCCGGGTAGATAACATAGTGACGCGGCTTTCCAGGCGGCTTTTATCAGTTCGGGCGTATTTGAAGTAGCAATAGGCAATTGGATAGATTGTGAGTAATAGCGTCGCCCGTCCGGACTTTTATTATTATAAGGATTCACCAGCAGAAAAACCGATATTGCAGGTGTTACCTGACTGTATTTGCGCAGCTTTTCGCCCAATCGGGTGGCAAAGTTGGCAAAGGCTTCGAGGATTTCTTCTTTAGAATAAACATCGCGACGAAATGCGCGAGACACAACCATATTTTGCCGTCCCGCTGGGTTTTCTTCCAAATCCATGCAGGGAATGCCTTTAAGCTCTTTGAGTAGCCGCAGGCCCTGAATGGTAAAGTTTTTATAAAACCACTGCTCGTTGCACTGCATCAGTTGCCATACGTTCATCACTCCAAATTCATTCAGCTTGCGCCGGTATGCCGGGCCAATGCCCCAAACCTCCGAGATATCTATTTTCTTCATCAGTTCTTCCTGGCTGTAGGGGTCACAGATGATATGAACGCCTTTACAGGTAACTTTTTTCGAGATGTGGTTGGCTAGTTTTGACAGTGTTTTTGTTGCTGCAAATCCTATTGAAATTGGAATGCCCGTGCATTGTTCCACATATTTTTTGATGCGCATTCCTTCCTGCTCCAGCCAGGCTTCTGTCTGTTGGTAAAATTCAAATCGTAGAAATGCCTCGTCAATAGAGTAGACCTCAATTTCGTCACATTGCTGCCCTAGCAGGCTCATTACTCTTGCTGATAAATCGCCATAGAGCTGATAATTTGACGAAAAAACATGAATTTTGTGCCTTTCTATCAAATCTTTGATTTGCCAGTGCGGTACTCCGTTGGCAATGCCCAGTTGCTTCACTTCATTTGATCGTGCTACTACGCAGCCATCGTTATTCGAAAGTACCACAATAGGCTTGTTGCGCAATTCGGGTCGAAAAACGCGCTCGCAGGAGGCGTAGAAATTATTGCAATCGGCTAGGGCGAACATTTTAGAAGAGGAAAGATGTTGAAAATTTGAAAATTCGGTGATTTTAAAATTTGAAAATTTTTTTAATTCGTCTCGTCATGCTGACGAATTTTTCCAAAGTGCTTTAGCCTTTGAGAAAAACACCACCATACGAGGGCGGTATTTTAATGCCGCAGTAGAGGAAAAGCGTTTTAGAATTGAAGAGGAACCGCTCTCGTCCCAAGACGAGAGCGCTCCACGCAGTGAAAGAGCTGAAGAGGAAAGATTTAATTTGAAAATTTGAGAATTTGGTAATTTGAAATTTTTTTTAATTCGTCTCGTCATGCTGACGAATTTTTCCAAAGTGCTTTAGCCTTTGAGAAAAACAATAGCAGAAGAGCGCGGTATTTTAATGCCGCAGAAGAGGAAAGATGTTGAAAATTTGAAAATTCGGTGATTTGAAAATTTGAAATTTTTTTTAATTCGTCTCGTCATGCAGACGAATTTTTCCAAAGTGCTTTAGCTTTTGAGAAAAACAATAGCAGAAGAGCGCGGTATTTTAATGCCGCAGTAGAGGAAAGCGTTTTAGAATTGAGCGTTTTAGTAAAAGAGTACAGAGGAGCGAGATACTAGGTTCTAGTCCTTAGCACAGGGTCAGTGAGTTTTCTTGTCCTAAAATAGCTTTACACAAAATTTTTAATTTCTATATTTCAGAAAGTCTCCAAGTCTAGCTTCTCTTAGTCTAAAGTCTTAAAATCTAATTTCTACCTTCTACCCTTCTTATTTGATATCAGGTTCTGTGAATGACATAAACAACCACGCCCCAAATGCGACAATCGGGATGGTCTGTAATTTCCATAACCTTGTAGCGCGGATTTTCGGGTTTCAGGTAATGCCGACCCTGTTCCTTGATATAACGTTTTACCGTAAAATCGGCATCTAAGGTAGCGATTACAATGTCATTGGGCTTAGCTGTAAGTGAACGGTCCACAATAAGAATGTCATCTGGATGAATGCCGGCACCGAGCATTGATTCCCCTTCGACCCTGACCAAAAAAGTAGCTGCTGGATGTTTAATCAGGTACTCGTTCAGGTCAATCGGTTTGTCCATGTAGTCATCGGCAGGAGAGGGGAAACCGGCCGACACATATTCATAATAGGGAATAGGTTGAAAATTTGAATTTTCCTGCATATTTTTACACTGCTTTGAAGTTTGAATCGAAATAGGCTTCAAAAATAAAACAAAATGTTTTAAAATTCAAGAAAAAACAAAAAAAATAAAACAAAAAAGTTTAAAAATTAACTTTCGAGCTTTTGGTAAGGCCAAATTTTCAATAGTTTTTTTTTGATAATCAAAATTAATATTGGATAGTTTTTTTTAATTGGGAAAATAAATTTACTTTTCAAGTTCATTTTAGAACGTCAAGTTTTTACGGGTAAAATATAATATTTTTTAACAATAAAAAGCAGTCATGAAAGTAGGGATTCCATGTGAAATATCTCCGAATGAGTTGAGGGTAGCTGCAACCCCCAAGACCATAAAAAGGTTACAAAAGCAGGGCTTTGAAGTTTTTATTCAGCGAAATGCAGGTAACAAAGCCAATTTTTCAGATAAAGATTTTGAAGAAGCTGGTGCCAAACTGGTGGATACTGCTGCCGAAATCTACGGACTATCAGATATCGTACTTAAAGTAAAAGAACCAGCAGTTGAAGAAGTGGCGCTGATGCGCGAAGGTCTGGTGCTGCTCAGCTATCTTTGGCCAGCCCAAAATCAGGAACTGCTGAAAGTTTTGGCCGATAAAAAAGTGAATGCAGTAGCAATGGATGCCATTCCGCGCATTTCACGTGCCCAAAAAATGGACGTGCTTTCCTCAATGGCCAATATCGCAGGTTACAGATCCGTTATTGAGGCTTCCTTTTATTTCGGACGTTTTTTGAATGGCCAGATTACCGCCGCAGGTAAAGTAGAGCCTGCAAAAGTATTGGTCATTGGTGCCGGTGTGGCAGGACTTGCAGCAATTGGCGCAGCAAATTCGCTGGGTGCGATCGTCAGAGCCTTCGATACACGCAAAGAGGTTGCCGAGCAGATTCAGTCGATGGGTGCATCTTTCCTGACTGTTGAAATTGAAGAAGACGGCGCAACTTCATCGGGCTATTCCAAGGAGATGAGTAAGGAGTTTATCGAAGCTGAGATGAAACTTTTCCTCGAACAGGCTGCCGAAGTTGATATTATTATCACCACAGCACAAATTCCAGGCAGATCCGCTCCAAAGCTGATTTTAGATTATCATGTGGCTGCTATGAAACCGGGTTCGGTTATCGTTGACCTGGCAGCATCGACTGGAGGTAACTGTGTATTGACCAAGAACGGAGAAGTACATACTACCGAAAACGGTGTAGTGATTGTCGGAAAACTCAATCTGCTGCCCAATCAGGCTTCGCAGCTCTACGGCAATAACCTCTGCCACCTGCTCGATGACATGGGAAAGGCCGAAAATTTCAACATAAATATGGAAGATGCCATTGTATCGAGAGCAATGGTTACACATAATGGCAATATCAACTGGCCACCGGCGCCACTGCCCGTAAGTGCAACGCCAAAACCAGCTGAAAAACCAGTGTTAGAGGATCCGAAAATTAAGGAGGAGAGAATCGCCAAAAAACAGGCAACCGCAATGATTTTCAGGCTCTTGATTATCGGGGCATTCCTGGGGCTTATCGGACAATTTGCTCCGGCCGATTTCGTACAGCATTTTACAGTATTTGTCTTGGCGGTATTTATAGGATGGCAGGTAATATGGAATGTTTCACATTCACTGCATACTCCGCTCATGGCCGTAACAAATGCCATCAGTGGAATTATTGTAGTGGGCGGATTGATTCAGCTTGGAAATCTTGTCGATCCATTGGCAAATTTGCCCATTACCATTTTGGCAACTATAGCCATATTGGTAGCAAGTATAAATATTGTGGGCGGTTTTGTGGTGACACACCGAATGTTGAAAATGTTTAAAAAATAAGAAAAATGATTACTGATAAAATTCAAATAGCAGCATATTTATTCGCCAGCATTTTATTCATTTACAGTCTGGGCGGATTGTCATCGCAGGAGTCGGCAAAGAGAGGTGTCATGTATGGAATTGTAGGTATGATTATAGCCATGCTTGCAACTGTTCTTGGCCCAAAAATGCAGCAGGGAGCATATGTTTATATCATAGCTTCTGTATCTGTAGCTTCTTTCATCGGTTTAGCATTAGCAAGAAAGGTCGAAATGACCTCGATGCCGCAGCTTGTAGCAATTCTGCACAGTTTTGTAGGGTTGGCAGCCGTATTGGTAGGTTTTGGCTCATATCTGGAGGAGACTGGAAAAACACCAGATATGACAGAAGAGGGGCATGTGAAGCACGTAATACACCTTGTCGAAGTGTATCTGGGCGTATTTATCGGAGCAATAACTTTTACAGGGTCAATTATTGCTTGGGCGAAACTTCAAGAAAAAATAAAAATCGGGAACAAAGTGTTTTGGTTCAGAACCAAACCATTACTTTATCCAGGTCGTCATGCAGTTAATATTATTCTAGTGCTGATTTGTATAGTAATGGGCGTCTTGTTTACACTTACAGAAGATGCAAATCTCGCAATGATTTATCTACTCAGCATGACTGCAATTGCCTCCTTTATAGGTGTAATGCTCGTGATGGCCATTGGCGGTGCCGATATGCCAGTCGTAGTTTCAATGCTGAATTCCTATTCGGGATGGGCTGCTTCTGCTGCGGGATTTATGCTGGGTAATGACCTACTAATCGTAACAGGGGCACTGGTAGGAAGTTCCGGAGCGATACTTTCTATCATTATGTGTGAGGCAATGAACCGTTCTTTTTTCTCGGTAATTTTTGGAGGTTTTGGCAATGCACCTAGCGGAGGACCTGCTAAGGAAATCGAGGGTGAAGTTACTGCCGTTAATCACGAGGAGGTAGCTACACTATTAAAAGATGCAAAATCGGTGGTAATTGTTCCGGGTTACGGAATGGCTGTGGCGAAAGCCCAATATCCAATTTATGAAATGGTACAAACGCTGCGCAAAGAAGGTAAAAATGTACGTTTTGCTATTCATCCAGTTGCAGGCCGACTGCCAGGCCATATGAATGTACTACTTGCCGAAGCAAATGTGCCTTATGACATCGTTTTGGAAATGGATGAAATCAATGATGACATGCCAAATACAGACGTGGTAATGGTAATTGGTGCCAACGATGTAGTAAATCCAGGTGCTCAGGACGATCCGTCGAGCCCCATTTATGGAATGCCAGTGATTGAAGCTTGGAAGGCAGAGCATGTTATTGTGATGAAACGCTCTATGTCGGCAGGTTATGCCGGGGTTGAAAATCCGCTGTTCTACAAGTCAAATACCGATATGCTCTATGGCGATGCAAAAGTTAGTGTAGAGAAAATTTTGGGATTTTTGAAAGATTAACATAGGAATAGATTTATAAAAAAAAGGGACAAACTCGCGACTGAGTCTGTCCTTTTTTTTGTATTCAGGCAGTTATTACCTTTGTTGTGCTATTTTTAGCCAGGGCAAATGCTGTTAAAAGTTCTGCCGATTCATCAAGGTATTGTTCAAGTAATCGGTCTGACCCAAAATCAAAGAAAACCCATAAGCAACGTTTCGTTTCGATACTGATTCCGGTCCTTTCCGAATCGCTGGTAGGACAGCCAAATGCAGCTAGTTCATCGCGTAGCACAGGCAGATTTTCAATGTTTAGCAAGCCTCGGCCCAAACCCTCGTAAATGTCGTCTGAAAGACCTTTTGTAAGCGATATGTCACCTTTTATGCTGTCGAGGTCGTAGCCTCCAATTGAAAAACCACTTTTGAAGGAAATGAGGTTGATGAGATTAACCACATTATTTACCGAATATAGTTCTTTGCCGGAAATAATTCTTCTCAACAAAGCCTCTGCCGAAGGCCGGTAACGGCTGGGGTCTTTTCCCAGAGCCTTGTATGCTGCCCTGGCCGATTGTATGGTATCTAATTTTGGAAGTTCCTTATGTTGCGTTGAAATCAATTTGGCTTCCTGCTCGATTTTGTCCCACAATTCAGGATTTTCAACAATAATATGAACATCTGCCACTAATAATCCAAGTCGGATATTGGGGCATTTTTCTTTAATTTCTGTTGAAATTGAAATATTAATCATATTTTTAGGGTAAGAATAATTCAAAAAGAAATTTTTTGTAGGGAGGTCAAATTTAATGACTAAACCCGAAACAGCGCCAGCCTTAACCTATGAAATTTGCAAATTTTATTAAAAAGTGCAGTTATTTGTTTTTCCTGCTATTGGTCAACCACACAATTTTTGGACAAGTATACACCGTAAATACTGTCCCCAACCCTAAAACGACCAACAATAGTTGGGTTTCAGATCCTGACAATCTTATATTTTCCGATGTAGAAAAACTGCTGAACGATAAAATTAGTATCATTGAACAAAAAAGCAGTTGTGAAATCGCTTTGGTGGTGCTCAAAAGTATTGGCAGAGATAATCCTGCCGATTTTTCGGTGAATCTTTTTAATTATTGGAAGGTAGGTAAAGCCGGAAAAAATAATGGCCTGCTGATACTAATTGTAATGGATCAGCGCAGGGTAGAGTTTAAAACCGGGTATGGTTTGGAGGCCACGCTCACCGATAAGGAATGTGTCGATATTCAACAGAATTATATGGTGCCGAATTTTAAAAGCGGTGATTATGCTAGGGGTTTGTCTGCTGCCATAGATGCCGTAGCTGTCGAACTTTTAGGCAAAGAAAATTGGCAAAGAACCCCCATGCCCGATGAGCTTGTTATGATGCAGTTAATGGCATTGAGAAATGGTAAAAAACAATCTAAAGTACAAAGGGTCTTTGATGTTGATACCCTTTTAAGCGATTCAATACACAGAATTTCAGAGCAAATTGCAAAAACTTTTCAGGATTCATTTAAGCTTGGCACTTATTTCTATGTCTACAAAAGCCTGAATGGTATCAGTCCGGCTAAAATGAGTGCTTATCTCGATAGTATTAACTCATTTTCGAAGAACAATAAAAATCTAATGATTTGGGTTTTTGATGGGAAGTCGAAATCCTTTGATCTTTTTAGTAAATTCGAAGATCAGAACAATGTATACAATAACAGGGCCTTGCTCGATTATTTCAGGGAACAGGTTCAGCAATACAACCAAGAGGGAAGTGTTTATATGTTTCAACTTGCTATGACAGAAATGCTTCAAACTGTATTGAGCGACAGTATGAAACAGCTGAAAATCAAAACTCAGATTGAGAATGAAGCCCAAAGACAAAAATTAAAAGAAACTAATCCGGAAAATTATAAACCTGTAAAAAAAGGCAATAGTTTTTGGTGGACAGTTTTTGTTTACTATGTATGGATTACAGGAATTTTTACTTTGGTGACATTGCTGTTCATTTTATCGCTGCAGTTTGTGGAAGATCCTTACCTAAAATATAAGTTATTGGTGATTAGTTCCTTTGATATCTGGATGTATATTTTCCCTATTCCTTTCATAGGATTGGGCATCTTGATAGATAAGTTAAAACAGCGCTACAGAGATGCACCCAGAAAAGACCCAAAAACAGGAAAAGAATTATTCAAACTGTCGGAAAAGGAAGAGGATAAATTCCTTAAGTCAGGACAGTTAACCGAAGAAAGGATTAATTCAATTCATTACGATGTTTGGGCCAGTGAAGATAAGAAGGAAATTCTGGTTTTATCCTACCCAATTTATTTTACACAATATAGCCGATGTTCAAAATGTAATATAAAGGCATATTATCTGGTTTTTAATAGAACAATTAGATCAGCGACTACTTATTCCTCAGGTCTTGGTGAGAAAAAATATGAATGTAAACATTGTAAGCATACACATCAGTATACATATGTGATACCAAAGATTGAAAAATCATCCTCGACTTCATCTTCTTCCAGGTCTTACGGAGGCAGTAGCGGTGGCGGTTCCTTCGGAGGAGGTAGCAGTGGCGGCGGGGGAGGAGGTAGCAGCTGGTAGTGCTCAATATAAAAAATGCCGCCTGATCTAAATTGACCAGGCGGCATTTTTATTCAAATTTTATAATTATCGAACAACCGGAATTGTACTCAATTTAACTATTGAAGAAGGATTGGCAATGTTATACTGCACTAGTCCGTCTTTGCCAATTACCAATAATACATCGCGGTAAGGAGATGCAATGGCATCGAAAGTGGCGATGCTGTTGTCACTAGCAAGGAGATTGTTGCCTATTTCAAAGTCATTCGAAGCATCGAAAACTTTGAGTCCTGCATTGCCATCGCAAAGGTATAAAATATTGTTTTTGATGCTTAATCCATGCGGGTTGGTCATCGGATGCGATTTTACCAGTGTGGGATTGAATATGTTACTGATATCGATTACATCGAGCTGATTGGTAAAATTCTCACACATAGTTCCGCCGCGTAGTGTAACATAAGCTCTGTTGCCGCTCACAAATACTGGGTCGCAGGCGTTGGCGTGTTGAAATTCACTGATTTGTGTAGGACTCTCAGGATTGCTGAGGTCGTAGATAAACATACCTGCATTGCCGCCAATAAAAAGATAATTATTGTAAGGAAAAACCGTTTCGATATTTGTCCAGCTGACATTAACATTGCTTTTCTGAATCGGATTGCTAAGGTTTGAAATGTCAAATGCATGTAAATTACTGTTATCAACGGTGTATAAGTAGTCCCCATTAAGGGTAAATCTTGCCATCGAACCGCCTACTCCTGCAGTTGCATCACCGCTACGTCCCGATCCGCTGTTATTGCCGCCTGTAGCTCCACCTTGAGACATCGTTGCGAAAACCATATCTTCCTGCATCATCGGATTGCCCCAGCCACCTCCAATATTTTCGCCGCAGACAACATCTTCTGTAACTTCCTTAGAGGTATAAGCTACACAGAGTCTGCCATTTTCATCGGTTCCGTAATTAGGGAAAACATTCTCATCTCGGTCGGCCAAAACAGGTTGCATTGGAATTGATAAATCAATGCTGAGTAAGTCGATATAACTATCGGCATAAAGCATATTGCCCTTTACGGCCATATCGAGGTTTCCATTTATTTTAATGAAGCCAACATTTAGAGGATTGGACGGGTTGCTGTTGTCGAATACATGTATGCCTTCCAATTGCTCGTTCACCAACAGATAACTGTGGTAGAGATAGATTTTGCCCGGATTTTTAAGTGCCCGAGCTGCTTCCATACCGATCGGCTGTCTTATTTCATCGAGGGTTTTGTAAACCGGCTCATATTTGACATAGGTCATGCGGGTAGTGCATTTGTCCTTTGTACAGCTTGTGAATAGGCCAATTAAAGCAAAAAATAATAGGATTGATTTTTTCATGTTGATATATTTTATGTTTATCTTCAGAGAGATAATTGCTCGATAGTACTAACGTGTAAAATTAAAAAAAGGAAATCATATTATCAATTTAATCATATACTTTAACAAACCCGTAAAGCATTATAAAAAATAAAAATGCCGAAACATAAGTATGAATCGGCATTTTTAAAAATCAAAATGGATTTTATTTTTTCTTTTTGATACTTTGTCCTTCGGCAATAAAATCTTTGGAATTTACAATAGCCCCGTCGATTCTGTGAACAAGTTTTCCTTCACTGTCGAGGAAAAGAAAACAAGGGAAGCCTTGTACTTTATATTTTTGGGCAAACTCTTTTCCCATAGCATCGGTATCATAAAGCTTGGTACTAATGAAATTGCTGTTGTAAAACTCGCCAACTGCCTTGTCGGGAAATACTTTTTTATCCATTTGTTTACACCAATAGCACCAGGTAGCGGTCATATCCACCATAATAAGTTTATTTTCTTTGGCTGCTTTTTCTGTAAGTTTTGTCCAGTCGAAGGCCTCGAAATTTACCTGTGCGTTTGAATGACTTAAACCAAGAAAGAAAAGACATCCGATTAATATTAAATTTTTCATAAGCTTTATTTTATTATTGTTATGCTTTATGAATCTCTAAAACCATACCAAAATAAAAAAGCCCCATAAAAATGAGGCTTTAAATTTGTTGCAGAGGCAGGACTCGAACCTACGACCTTCGGGTTATGAGCCCGACGAGCTACCGCTGCTCCACTCTGCGATATTTGATGATGCAAAGATAGAGGACTTTATTTGTAATTCAAATTTTTATTAAGTTTTTTTTAATATAAATCATTTCAAGGGAACTGAGCGGAACATTAAATGGCTTAAAAGTTAGCCGCGCAGGGTATATGATTTTGTAAATTATTGATAGCAAAATTATATTGAGGCTATTCTTATTGAAATAAAAAATCAAAGCTGGTTAATCTAAAGTTAAAGATCAATTTCAACCTTTTTATTAGAATAATGTTGTCTATATTGCGCACTTTAAAGTTTGACTTCATGAAAAAACATCTTTCTTTATACGCATCATTTCTGATGCTCAGTATTTTGAGCATTTCTGCTATGTTCTTTTTAAATTCAGTTGAAGACAAAAAGCTTGTGACGGATCAAAAAACAGCTGCAAATAATCAATCAGCAAAAACTGAAAGTATGTCTGCAGATTCAACAGATCTCAAACAAACAGCAAATCTAAAAAGAGCTAAGCAAGATAATTATCTGCCAAATGTTACTATTCTGAATTACGTCATTCAAAAGGGAATTGAATCACTCCCTGTGCTCAGATTGAAAGATTTTATACCACTATTTAAAGGAAAACAAAGTTAAAAAATAAGATTATGAGAAATATCAACAACCTCGCAGTGCTGTTACTAGCATTTTTTCTGTTCAGCTCAATCGCTGTAAATGCGCAGAAAACAGTGTACGATTTTATTGTAAATGATATCAGCGGCAAAAAAGTAAGTCTTTCCGACTACAAAGGTAAAACGCTCCTTATTGTCAATGTTGCTTCTAAATGCGGTCTTACGCCACAATACGAAGATCTTCAGGCATTGTATGAGAAATACAGCGAAAAGGGTTTGGTTGTTTTAGGTTTTCCGGCCAATAACTTCATGGGACAGGAGCCCGGAAGCAATTCTGAAATCAATACATTTTGTAAAGAACAGTATAAGGTGAGTTTTCCTATGTTTTCGAAAATATCTGTTCAGGGCGACAATATTCACCCACTTTACAAATATTTGACCAGCAAAAAGGAAAACGGACATTCAGAAATTCATGTTAAATGGAACTTCCAGAAATTTCTTATTGGCCCTGATGGTAAATTAGTCGATGTAATTCTACCTAGAGAAAGGGTAAAAGACGCAGACGTAGAGAAAAGAATTGTAAAGTTTTTAAAGTAATAGAAACCATCAGTTTTTACTGATTTTTCCATCGTCGTCAATTTTCAGCGCACCTTTGGGGAAATCTAGTTTTGTCAGTTCTTTTAAGTGTTTTATCGCTAATCCGCTTGAGTCGTATCTGGGGATACCTCTGTCTATCTGCTTTGTAGGTACTGCTCTAGCTTCAAGGAATTCACCTTTCTTATTAATTGCCACTTGCATGAGTGGAGAATGCCTTGTATATTCGTGATGTCCGAATGGGCCGTAAGTGCAGAAATTGCCCAAACTGTACATAATCATTCTGTCTTTGTAAAGCTCCAAAGCTCTGACAACATGTGGGCCTGTGCCTATGATAAGATCTGCGCCATTATCTATACACAAATGAGCGGTTGAGTACATATTCCCACGATTATGTTCGAGAAAAACCTCATCTTCTTTAGTGACTTGCCTGTATTTGGGCCCCTCTGCACCACCATGTAGTGATACAATCATTATATCAGATTTGGCTACTGTTTCTCGCAATACTTTCAGTAATTTTACCGAATCGCGGAGACCTACGCAACCATAAAATTCTGCAAAGGCGCAAAAACCGTACTTTATACCATCCCGTTCAAAAACGGTACAAGGTCTGTCGAAAGTGCCTGCCGGTTCGAGCCCCATTTCTATGAGTTTATTTAATGTAAAAGTTCTTCCTGCAGCATTAAAATCTTCAAGATGATTGCAGGCAATGTTTAGAAAATCGAAACCTGCTTCTTTAATTCTGTCGACACAATATTCAGGAATCTGAAAACGATAGCAATATTTTTTATCCTTACATGCTCTGGAAGGACATTTACAGCCTGTTATCACCCCCTCGAAATTGGCAAAGGCAAGGTTTGGCTTGGAGATATAAGGAACCAAATCTGTAAAGAGCGTGCGACCTTCATCGGGAGGTAGTGCAATGCGGTCGAAATCACTTCCGGGCACTACATCACCCACTGCAGCAATCCAGATGGTGTCTTCTTTGGGTTCGGGAATTTTTTCGGCGATGATTTCTTTTTTTAATTCCTGTTTTAGCTCTTTTTTGCTTTCGCAGGCGCAGGAGATCAAAAGCAGAAGCAATATAGAAAATAGGCTTTTCATGCTTTAAAATTTATAACGTGATAGGGGTACTGTTTCCTGACCGCAGAAAGATCCTTCGAGATATTTGAAATGGGCGGTCATTGCAATCATAGCAGCATTATCGGTACAGTATTGGAACTGGGGTATGTAAGTTTTCCAGCCATGTTTTTTTCCGGCAGCTTCCAATGCCATCCTTAGCCCACTGTTGGCTGAAACGCCCCCCGCAATTGCAACCTCACTAATTTTATGATCGAAAACGGCTTTTTTGAGTTTATTGAGGAGTATACTGACAATACGATCCTGCACCGAGGCGCAAATGTCTGCAAGGTTTTCTTTGATGAAATCTGGATTTGTTTTTATTTCCTTTTGTAAAAATCTTAAAACATTTGTTTTTAGTCCGCTGAAACTAAAATTGTAGCCTTCGACCATCGGTTCAGAGAACTGAAATACTGGTTTACCTTCTCCCGATAGACGGTCGATAATAGGACCTGCCGGATAACCCAAGCCCAGAATTTTTCCAATCTTATCGAATGCTTCGCCTGCTGCATCGTCGATGGTTGTTCCCAGTTCCTGCATTAGTAAACTGTCTTTTACTAGAAGAATCTGCGTATGTCCACCCGAAACTGTCATACAGATAAAGGGATAAGTTGGTTTGGGTGCATCGATAAAATGTGCGAGTACATGTGCTTGTATATGATTTACCTCAATGAGCGCAATGTTGAGCGACAAGGCTATTGCCTTTGCAAAGGATACGCCCACCAAGAGGGAGCCCAAAAGACCTGGTCCTCTTGTGAATGCGATAGCCGATAAGTCCTTAAGCTCGATGCCTGCGTCCTTGAGTGCCAAATCAACCACCGGAACGATGTTCAGCTGATGCGCTCTGGATGCAATTTCGGGCACTACTCCGCCATATGCCTCATGAGCTTTTTGTCCGGCAATGCAGTTTGAGCGTACCACTCCGTTAACAATGACTGATGCGGAAGTGTCATCGCAGGATGACTCGATGGCAAGTATGATGATATCTTTTGTCATTTACAGTTTATAAAACACACAAAATTATCAGATAAAAACTAAAGATTTTATAAAAGACGATGTTTTAATTTTTACGCTGACTTTATATTCTTTTATTGAGAGGGGCTGATTCCGGCTTCGGAGATTGACAAAGCAGTTAAATGCAGTAATACAAACCGAGAAATTTTTGTTTTATCTATCTGCTCAAAGCTTTTGGAAGTTCACACTTTTCTAAATCTGAATTATTAATTTACAAATTAGAAATTAATAATATTTAAAAAATAGTTTTACTTTTATATTTTAAAAACCATTACGGGTCATATTTATGAAAAGATTGTTCAGTTTCAGGTTTTGGTTACGGTTTTTACTCATTGCAGTGCTCACATCTACACTGCTTTTCTTTGCGTTTGTAGCATTGCTTTACTGGCAACAGGATATGATTGTAAAGCAATTGCTGGATTGGACAAACAAGCACTATAAGGGTGAAATAGTGATAAAAGGTAGTCACATTTCACCTTTTGCGAATTTTCCATATATCTCCATCGATTTGGAAGGATTTGAAATTCACGAGAATAAATCGCATACAACGGAGGCAATTGTTTCTGTTGAGGACGCCTATTTGGGTTTTGATATATGGACAATACTCAGTGGAAATTATGAGCTAAAAAGTATAAAATTGAGCAATGGCAATGCCCGATTGGTACAGCACAGAGATGGTACTATTAATTTGAGCAATGCACTGTTGCCGATTGACAGCAGCAGTGCCGACAGTACAGCCGCTCCATTCGATATTCACCTTAAATCGATTGTATTAAAAAATGTGGATGTGCATAAGCTGAATGAAATAACAGATACCGAAATTGATTTGTATGTGAACAATGCCCAGGCTAAATTCAAACAGAAAAAAGGACATGTTCTTGCATCGCTCGATTCTAAATTTGAATTAAATGTTATACAATCCTGCGATACTACTTTTATTAAACATAAACATTTTGAGCTTCATACCCGACTTGATTTTGACAGTGATGCATTGGTCCTGAAAATTGCACCTTCCAAACTCAAATTGGAAACAGCCGATTTTGCGATAGAAGGCCTGCTCGATATCAAAAATGATATGTATACCGATTTAAAAGTGAAAGGTTCTAAATCGAACTTTGATATTTTTATTGCTTTTGCACCCGAAACCCTGATTCCCACCCTTAAAAGTTATGCGAACAAGGGAAAAATATTTTTTGAGGCCTCGGTTAAGGGGAAAACTGCCAATGGGCAAATGCCTGCAATCAGAGCCGATTTTGGCTGTGAGGAGGGTTTTATTTCGAATAATAAAAATAAAAAAAGACTTAATGATATGGTTTTCAAAGGTTATTTTACCAATGGAGCCAAAAGGGATTTAAGTACCATGGAATTTGGGCTGAGCAATTTCAAAGCAATGCCCGATGCAGGTATTTTCAGCGGAAATCTGAAAGTGGTCAATTTTCTGGAACCCGATATTAAGTTGCAGCTGCTTTCGAAATTCAACCTGGATTTTTTGGCAAAATTTCTGAATATTAACGACCTTGAAGATGTAAAGGGTTCAGTCGAACTTGAAATGAATTTTCATGATATCATCGATTTAAGACATCCCGAAAAAAGTATCGAAAAACTGAATGAATCCTATTATACAAAGTTAAAAGTAAAGGATTTAAGTTTCAAGAGTAAGGCATATCATCTGCCATTAGAAAAGTTGAATATTGAGGCAGAAATGGCAGGACATGAAGCAAAAATTAGTCAATTTAATGTAAGAATTGGTCGCTCCGATTTATCGGTGAAAGGTACAATCAACGATTTGCCTGCCATCATTCACCATAGTACTCAAAAAGTGAATGCAGATCTGATAATTGAATCAAAGCTGCTGGATCTTGCGGAATTGACTTACAATGATTCGCTCAAAAAATCGGCAGTGGATGAACAGCTTAAAGACTTTAGCTTAAACCTTTCTTTTATAAGCTCGGCCAAGGCATTTACCGAGTCGCCCAATCTGCCTGTAGGGGAATTTCTGATAAGCGATTTTCATGCAACGCCAAAGCATTATCCACACAAGTTACACGATTTTCACGCTGATATATTTATTGAAAACGATGACATCAGGATTGTTGATTTTAGTGGTGAGATTGATGGCAGTGATTTTCACTTTTCAGGTAAAATGAAGCATTATGAGCTTTTGTTGAAACCACAGTTGAATGGTGATACTGAAATAGATTACAACCTTGTTTCGGAGCATATCAGACTCGAGGATTTGTTCAGTTATGGTGGAGAAAATTATATGCCCGAGGATTACAGACATGAAGATTTCAGGAAATTGCAATTGCATGGAAAGACCCTTTTGCATTTCAAGAAAAACAAACTGCACGCTTCCGATACATATATCGATAAACTCAGTTGTACCATGAAGGTGCATAACTCGAGATTCGAAAATTTTAATGGACGTATACATATTGAGGATGAGCATCTTGTAGTTGAAAAATTAACTGGACAAATAGGTCGCTCCGATTTTAATATTTATCTTAATTTCTATTACGGTAAGGATCCAAAGATCAGAAAAAGAGATAATTTTTTCAGCGTAAAATCAAACAGGCTCGATCTCGATCAGTTGCTGGCATACAATCCGCCACCGGCATCCAAAAACATGAGCCCCAAAGACCATGAGGCGGTTTTTAATGTGTTCGATTTGCCTTTTACGGATATAAAAGTGGAGCTTGATATAGCGCATTTAAATTATCATAAATACCTAATTGACCAACTCAGTGCCAAACTGCGGATGCAGCAAAATCACTACATATACTCCGACCAATGTTCCTTTAATACAGCCGGTGGGAGATTTGATGTAAAGGGATATTTTAATGGATCAAATCCAAAAGAAATATATTTTAGTCCCGATCTGGTACTCGAAAATGTCGATTTGGATAAGCTGATGTTGAAATTTGAAAATTTTGGTCAGGATCACCTCATTTCTGAAAATCTGCATGGTAAAATCAGTTGCGGAATCAGTGGTAAAGTGCGTATGCATGCCGATATGGTGCCAATATTGGATAAATCGGAACTGTTGATGGATGTAGAAATTGTAAATGGGGTTTTGGAAAACTATAAACCTTTGGAATATGTGGCCGATTATTTCAAGGATAAAAATCTTTCAAAAATCAGGTTCGACACCTTGCAAAATGAATTTGAATTTAAAAACTCGAAGCTGATCATTCCAAGAATGACTATAAATTCCAGCCTGGGTTTTCTGGAACTTTGGGGGGAGCAGGATTTGAATATGAATATGGATTTCTTCTTCAAAATTCCACTCAAACTTATATCGAAGGCTGCCTTTCAGAAACTGTTCAAACGAAAACAGGAAGAGGTGGATCTCGACAAGGAAGACGCAATACAATATCAGGATAAGAACAAAAAAGTTGTCTATGTCAACATCAATATGAAAGGCAATCTCGATGATTATTCCATAAGTTTGAAAAGGGATAAAAGACAAAAAAAAGAAAGAAAAAGACTGAGAAATAGAAAATAAACCTTGTTTTCTGAAATTTTTATAAATAAGTTTTTTGTTAATAGCCTAAACGACGGTTAAAATTCATTATTTTTGCCTTTTAGCACAGTTTTGGTGTTTAGTTGATAAAAAATCTCAGTTACGGAAACACAGCATCCACATAATAATCAGATAGGGCAGAAAAAAGACGGTCAAAAAAAATCGAAACTCCGGCGCAGTCTTTTCAAGCGGATCGTTCGCTTTGTATGGTTTTCATTCAGATCCATTACAAGTGCGGCTATTATTTTATTTTTTCTACTTTGGATTTCCCTCAAGTTTTCAGTGGTTCAAAACTGGCTTGCACAGAGAGCTACCGAATATCTCTCAAACGAACTCGAAACTGTTGTTCGTATTGAAAAAGTTGATATACAGCTCTTTAATAAAGCAAGTTTAAAAAACTTCTATATGGAAGATTTTAATAAGGACACCCTTGTTTTTGCCGCTGATGCAAGTGGTCAGTTTGATGTATCGAAGATTCTGAAGGGCAAATTCATTGTAACTGCGATCGATTTAAAAAACGGCAAGCTCAATTACAAAAGGCTAAAGGGAGAAAAGGAATACAACTTGATGGCAATTATGCGCTATTTCCAACCCAAAAAGAAGAAAAAGAAAAAAGCATCTTTTCAATTAGCTATTCGTCATATCAGCTTTAAAAATATAGCCTTTAACCTACTCGATGAGGTGGCAGGTGCAGAAATAAAGGTCTTTACTCCTGATGCTGTGCTTCACAGTAAAAACAGTAATATCTTTGCGCAAATGGCGGAAATTGACTCGCTCTACGCCAAAAACAGCAGTATCAGTATTAGGGTTTTTAAGGGAAGTCCTTTACCCGATTCTCTGAAAAAAACTATGTCAGCAGCGGCTAAATTAAACTGGTTTTTAAAAGCGGACAAAGTCAATTTCGAAAATGTTGAGTTCAGCCTGCGGAACGAAAAAAAAGGAGCCAAAAAAGAATTGCCGCTCGATTTCAATGACCTGCAATTGAAGCAATCAAATCTTAGGGTTGAAAATCTCGAATTGAAAGACTATGTATTCAGCGCCTCTGTACGACAATTTAACGCAGTGGAGCGTCGGGGTTTTGAGCTCAAATCTTTCTTTGGTGATATTTACGTGTCATCTAAGGGATCGAAAATCAGCAATTTTGAAATGCAAACACCCAACAGTATTCTTGGGAATCACCTGGAGTTGATTTACGATCGATATCCCGATTTTCTTGATTTTGTTCATAAGGTTAAAATAATCGCAGGCATCAATAATTCGCGGCTCTCTTTTGGCGATGTCATGGCATTTGCGCCGCCATTGAATAAAATTCCTTTTTTTAATTCGAATAGAGAAAAATCGATCAACATAGATGCTTATTTCGAGGGAAAAGTCGATTCTTTTACATTGAGCGACATAGTGCTGAATATGAATAGTACGCATTTGGAGGGCACACTATCGATGATGCCTTTCAAGAAATTTATGAGTTTTGAAATTGTTGATTTACAAACAAATTACCAGGATTTGAACAGTCTGTTCTCTTTTACCAAATTACCGCAGCAAATGGCAAATCTGGGTAAAATGAGCTTTTACGGAGATTTTTCTGGCTATCTCGACAGAGAAGTTAGCACAAGAGGTAACCTGAGTACGGATCTTGGTGAATCGAAACTCAATTTGAATATTAAACCCCGTGGCAGTTCTGGAAAAGTAGAATACGAGGGCAAGTTGCTGATAGCCGATTTTGATATTGGACGATTTCTTGGAAATAAAGCCTTGAGAAAGATAGATGCCTACATGGACGTAGATGGCAAAGGATTTTCGATGAATAATCTGGAATTGACACTGAATGAAAGTAGGGTCAATTACTTCGATTTCAGGGGATACCGCTACGATACAGTTCATATCGACGGTGCTTTTAATCAGAAAAAATTTAGTGGCGACATCAGATCGGCTGATCCGAATTTTAGTCTCGACCTTTATGGTGATATCGATTTTAACCAAAAATTACCCTCATTCCTCGTAAATGGAACAATAGACAGAGTAGATTTTTGTGAATTGAAGCTGTTGAATGAAAACCTGATTTTAAGTGTGGATAAGCTAGATCTGCTGTTAAGCGGTACTAAGTTTGATGATTTTACCGGAAGGGTAAACCTAAGCAATATCGATTTTCATCGTGGTTGGGGCGATTATCATATCGATTTCGTTAATTTCGTCAGTACTGACAGCATAAATATTTCAGGAGATAGTCTCAGATGCCTGAATTTAAACTCTGATATCGTAAGCGGTAGCTTAAAAGGAGATTATAGCGTAACAGACCTTCCTAAATCCCTATATGCATTTGCCGAAAAGTATTATCCCAATTTTGTCCGTACTGTTAATTATGCTGTGAATGACAGTTTGAAAGCTAACATTTGGGATGATATAAACTTTATTTATGCCATTGATACACTTGCGGATCAGAATATCAGCGCAGAATTTGTACTGCACGATTCAAAAAAACTTACTGAAATCATTAGCCCGGATTTTAAGTACATCAAGGGTGCTGCTTTTAATCTTAATTACGACAGCCGCAGTCGTAAGTTTTTAGTGAATGCAATGGTCGACTCCGTAAAATGGGGTGGCTTTAAAATTAAAAATGAGCGTTTAAGTGCTGAAGGATTTAAAAATAGCCTCAGCATTGAAAATTCTATCGGTTTTATCCAACAAAATGACAGCACTATGTTGCCTGCGCCATATATTAAACTTGGGGGCAGAGGAGACTCTATCTCTTTCAATATCAGCGTGAACGAAATAGGAAAGTTTGCAAATAATATCAACCTGAATGGTGATTTTAAATTTAACAGAGAAAATCTCAATGCAAGGCTCAATAATTCAAACCTAAAGGTATTGGGTACAAAATGGCTTGTGGAAGGAGATAATTTTATAGCCTTCGATTTTGTAAATAAAAATCTTAAGGTTCACGACCTTAAGCTTCAGGATTCGGCAGGCATTCAGAAAATTGCGCTCTATAGTTTTGGCAACCGAGGCTTAGAGCTGAATATAGACGGTGTTGACTTGTCACGCTTCTACGATCCCGTAAAACTTCCGATGTTCGACATAGATGGTCAAATCAATGCAAAGTTACGCATGGCCGATGTGTTCACGCAAAAAGCTATTTCGGCTACCATTAATTTTGATGAACTTGTAATTAACAAAGACAACTGGAACAGTGCCCGCCTGGAGCTGCGAACCAATAGCATGAAAGATACAATTATCGGTGAGCTTTACCACAATGGTCCGCTGGCTGAGAACATAAGCGCAGATTTTTATTTTATCCCGGCATTTGCTACAAAAATTGCGCAGGATAAAAACTATGTTAATGTAAATTTCAAAGCTAAATCGCTCAAAGGCCGTATTCTGGAATATTTTATGGTAGGGCAACTTAGCAATACGCTGGGTACTGCCGATGCCGAAGGTAGAATATATGGTAGCGCACCCAAGCTAAGGATTGAAGGCTTAGGTACAGTGAAAAAGTTGGAGAGCACTTTCAATTTTCTTAACTCCAGATATTATATAGACTCGGCTGCTATTGTACTTACCGATACGGCTATGATATTTTCGCCGTCGTTGGAATTTGATAGGAATGAAAATGTGAAATCGGGAATTGTCATTCGAGACCAGGAGGGCAAAAATGGATATATAGGTGGTGCTATAACCCATGAAAATCTCAAAAAATGGGGAATTGACCTCGATCTGTTTTTTAATAAAAATCTGACGCTCAATACCAGCTCAGAGAGCAATATGCCATTTTACGGTAAAGTATGGGCAACGGGAAGAGCCAAAATATCGGGTTATTTTAGTAAAATGAGCATGAAAATAGATGCCGTTACTGAATTAGGCCCTAAAAATGAACAAAGCGTATTGGTCTTGCCAATAATGAAACCTGTTGAAATAAATCAAGCTATCGATTATATTGTCTTTAAAGACATGAAAGATACAACAAAACAGCGCGACAAAAAAATAAAAACAGTAAGTGGTGGTATAGATGTACAAATGAATATTAAAGCTACAACTGCCTCAATGGCGAGAATCATCATTGACGAACAGGCCGGAGATGTTATTGAAGGAAGTGGAAACGGGGATCTAAGGCTTACTTATACGCCCAGTGGCGAACTTTATCTGAACGGAGATTATGAAATTGATAATGGCCACTATCTTTTTACTTACAGAAATTTTGTGAATAAGACATTTAAAGTGGAAAAAGGAGGTACCATTCGTTGGAATGGCGATCCTTACAATGCCGATGTCAATTTAAAGGCCAAGTATGTACAAAAATCGCGTTTATATAATCTCCTTTTATCCTATCAAGAAGAATTGCAGAACAGCGAAGTACGTGAAGCTGCAAATAAACCTGTTGATGTAGAGGTACTCATGAATATGACCGGCTCGCTGATGCGTCCTGATATCAAATTCGGGTTGGACGTTGTAGGTACTGTTGAGGGTAGGGTTTCGAGCCTTGCAAATGTAGCAATTAAGGCAATTCAGCAGGATGAGAGTAAGCTCAATCGTCAGGTTTTCGGTCTCATTGCACTCAATCAGTTTCTTCCCGAAGAAAATGCTGCCGCTAATCTTAATATAGGGACATCGAGTTTTAATACCCTTACAGAAATGATTTCTCAACAGTTTTCCCGATATTTGGGCGATTTGCTTTCGGAAGTTGTTGAAGGGCAGAATGTTATTAGCTCAATTGATGTGCAGATTGGGTACAAAATGGAAGATGATCAGCTGAGCAGAAGCGGCACTGGTTCACAATTCGACCTCAGCATTGATAATTATTTCCTCAAAGATAAGTTGAAGGTGCACATAGGCGGTAATGTGGATGTGAATAATTCTCAGAGCGGTGCGAATCAAAACTATTTTGGCGGTGACCTTGTTGTTGAGTATTCTATTTCCGGAAATGGTAATTTGAAACTGAAGTTGTATAACCGTTATGAAAACAGTTTATTTGGTCAACGAAATCGTGCAGGCGGCGGACTTTCCTATCAACTCGATTTCGATCGTATCTGGCGTAAAAAAGATAAAGACAGCAAAAATAAAAAATCGACCGGCAGAAATATTCGAAGAAAAGAAGAGTTGGAAAAACCGCTAAACTAAGCGCAGGCTCCAGGAACAGCGAATGTAAATTAAAAGCAAATTCAGTAACAAATAAATAAAAAAAACAGTGGTAAAATCAAACTAATTTAAGCCATTAGTTATATTTGCCAAAATAAAAATTGGTGTAATGTCTGCAAAAAAAGAAAATGCTTCCTCTGAAGTACCATATATTAATAGAGATTTAAGTTGGCTTTCTTTCAATTACCGGGTGCTGCAGGAAGCAAAGGATCCAACGGTACCACTTTTCGAACGCATAAAGTTTTTGGGAATCTATTCGTCGAATTTGGATGAATTTTTTAGGGTGAGAGTAGCCTCTATAAAAAGTCTCATCCGTTTGGGTAACAGTACAAAGAGTGAGCTTGACTTTCCACCCGAAGAGATCCTGGAAATGGTAAACGAAACTGTAAAGAAACAACAGCTTGAGTTTACCGAAATTTATCAAAAACATATTATTCCCTTACTTGAGTCGATCAATATAAACATTATCAGGCTCACCGAATTGGACGATTTCCAGAAAGAATACCTCGACCTTTACATTGAAGAAAAGCTGATTCCTTACTTACAGCCCATTTTAATTGTTAAGCACAAAATCAGAACATTTTTATTAAACAATGCACTCTATCTGGCAGTTGTTTTGGGCACCAAGGGCACTCCGCGCTATGCGGTAGTTCGTATTCCATCCGACCGTTTTCCTCGTTTTATTCAAATACCATCGGCCGAAATTGGTAGAAAGGACATTATCATGCTCGATGACATTGTTCGTTATGCATTGCCGAATCTATTTCCGGGATATAAAGTGGAGGGCTCTTTTTCTTTCAAGATGACCCGCGATGCCGAACTTTATCTCGAGGATGAGTATGCAGGTGATCTAATCAGTAAAATTAAAGCAGGACTCGACAAAAGAAATTTAGGAACCGGTACCCGTTTTGTGTACGACAGAATGATGCCTGATAATTGTAAGAAATTTCTCATGGATGCCTTTACTGTAAAAAGTCATGATTTACAGCCCGAGGGCCGATATCATAACAATTTCGACCTTTTCAAGTTTCCCGATTTTGGATTGAGCCATCTGAAAGATACGCCGCTGCCTCCGCTTAAACACAAAGCTTTCGAAACTGAGCAAACCATGTACGATGCTATTTCGAAAAAAGATCAGATGTTGCATTTTCCCTATCAGCGCTACAGTTATGTAATCCGCTTTTTGGAACAGGCTGCACACGATCCCAATGTTACGCATATCAAAATTTTACAGTACCGTGTTGCCAAGAATTCACAGATTATAGCTGCCTTGCGATCGGCAATCGAGGAAGGAAAACAGGTGATGGTTTTTGTGGAACTGAAAGCCCGTTTCGATGAAGAGGCAAATATACATTGGGCAGAACAGCTCGAAGAATGGGGAGCCACCGTTAAATACAGCCTGCCAGAGATAAAAGTACACTCAAAATTACTAATGGTTACCCGCCACGAGAATGGTGAGGATAAAGAATATTGTTACCTCAGCTCAGGAAATTTCAACGAGCAAACAGCAAATATCTATGAGGACTTTGGATTTTTTACCTCCGATAGTAGAATTACAGGTGAAGTTAGCCAAATTTTTAATTATCTTGAAAGTGGTGTTATGCCACCAAAACCATTTACGCATCTGCTTGTTGGTCAATTCCGTATGCGCAAGAATATTTACAATATGATTGAACGCGAAATAGATTATGCCCGACAAGGAAAGCCTGCTGAGATTACACTCAAATTGAACAGTATTCAGGATCCGCGCATTATAGAATTGTTGTACGACGCTAGTAATGCCGGAGTTAAAATCAACATGATCATGAGAGGAATTTGCAGTTTGGTGCCTGGCATTAAGGGTTACAGTGAAAACATAGAGGCGGTGAGTATTATAGACCGTTTTTTGGAACATTCCCGTATTTATATTTTTCACAATGCTGGCGAGGATAATATATATCTGTCATCGGCCGATTGGATGACCCGTAATCTCTATCACAGGATTGAATGCGCTTTCCCGATTTATGATGCCGATTTGCGAAAAGAAATTCTGGATTTTATAAAAATACAACAAAACGATAACGTCAAGGCTAGAATTCTTGATGAAGAAATGAACAATCATTACAGTTTTGACGAAACCCGCAGGCCCTACCGCTCGCAAATTGAAACTTACAAATATTACAAATCAAAATTCGAAGCTTAGTCAAAAGCAAAGGGTACAATATATTTATGAAAAATGATCTACTGCTCCGCGTAGCCCGCGGAGAAAAAACCGAAAGACCGCCAGTATGGCTCATGCGACAGGCAGGAAGAATTTTGCCTCAATATCGTGCCATTAGAAATAGTATATCCGGTTTCAAAGAACTGGTGGAAACACCCGAATTGGCCTGCGAGGTAACTATACAGCCTGTAGATGAGCTCGATGTTGATGCAGCCATCATATTCTCCGATATACTTGTTATTCCCGAGGCAATGGGTCTGACCTATGAAATGGTGGAATCGCGGGGGCCAATTTTCCCAAAAGTGATTGAAACCGCCAATGATGTAGCCCAATTGCTGAAAGGAGAAGCTGCCGCCGATCATTTACAATACGTATACGATGCGGTTGCGCTTACCAAAAAAGAACTGAATGGTAGAGTACCTCTGCTGGGTTTTGCAGGTGCCCCTTTTACGATTTTGGCCTATATGGTAGAGGGTAAGGGCAGTAAGAATTTTTCGGCAGCCAAAAAGATGATGTACCGTTCACCCGAACTGGCGCATACTTTACTCGATGCCATCACTGAATCGACTATTGCATACCTTAAAAGAAAAGTCGCTGCAGGTGCCGATTTGGTTCAAATTTTTGATTCTTGGGCCGGAGTACTTTCTATGCATGATTTCAGAACATTTTCGTTGCCATACATAAAACGTATTGCCCAGGCCTTACAGCCACTTGCGCCGGTGACTATTTTTGCCAAAGATGCTTTTCATTCACTACAAGAGATTGCCGAGTCGAATTGTGATGTTGTAGGTTTAGGCTGGACTATGCCGGTAGAAACGGCAAGGGCTCAATTGGGAACCAATAAAGTGCTACAGGGCAATCTTGATCCTTGTGTACTTTATGCAGATTTGCCCGAAATAAAAAAACATTGCACTCAAATGCTAAAAACTTTTGGTTGTCATCATATTGCAAATCTCGGACATGGTGTTAATCCAGATACACCCCTCGATGCTGTGAAGTGTTTTGTCGACACCGTAAAGGCATTCAGGTATGATGACAATTGATTGGATTATTAAAAAGTGAATTTTATCTTTATTTTTTTTAATTTTTGCTGCCTAGAATTAATTTGTAGTATTATATTCGCCCTTGATTGAAAAATTGCATTATAATTATTGTTGTATATAAAAAATAAAACAGCCGTGAATTCCAAAAAGCGAGTAATCAAAGATTATGAATCACTGCCCGAAGATATCAAGAACGGTATTAAAATGACCTATCCGCGAGGTTTTGCGCAGCATTTGGTGTTTTACACCGACCGTAATGGTAAAAGGGTATCAGCACTTCCTTTCGAGACAGATGAAATTTATTATTTGGTACGTATGACCGTAAGAGAAGCAGTACAGATTATCGAAGACGATGAAGACTACGATAGCGAAGGCATACTGCGTGATGATTTCTCTACGAGTGGTTCGGATGATGAAGAAATCTTCGAAAGTGCAAAAGAAGAGGAAGAGACACCTGCATTCAAAGAAGCTCCTGTGAGTGCTTATGATGTGGATGATTTGAAGGACGATGACGATGATGACGAGGACGATGATGATGATGATGATGACGAAGTTCCTGTCAGTGATGACGACGATGATGATGACGACGAATAAAAATTCTGAAAAATAAGACAGAAGGCTGTTTCAACCCTTTGAAATGGCCTTCTGTATTTTCGGCGACAACTTCCTGATTTTACAGCCAATTTAATGTTATATTATGAACTTTATAATTTTTGACCTGGAAGCGACCTGCTGGCAAACCGAATCGGAGCGAAAAGGCCGGACCCAAGAAATTATCGAAATAGGTGCTGTAAAAATCAATGAATATGGCAAAACAGAGAGTAGGTTCGAAAGCTTTGTCCGCCCAATTATTCACCCCAATCTCAGTGATTTTTGTCGCAGTCTTACAAGTATCACACAGGTCGATGTGAATCGTGCAGATACTTTTCCGGAAGTAATTGCCGATTTTCAAGAATGGATTGGCTTAAATGATGAAGAAGAATATCTGTTTTGTTCTTGGGGCTTTTTCGATCAGCGTGCGCTTTCAAAAAATTGTCTGTTGCATGAAATTGATGATGAATGGACCAAGCCGCATATCAGCCTCAAGCATCAATATCCCCGCATTAAAGGTTTAGGCTATGCTCCAGGCCTGAAACATGCTGTTGAAAAAGAAGGTTTTGAATTTGAAGGTGCCCATCACCGAGGTATAGACGATGCACTTAATCTGGCAAAAATATTTTTAAAATATCAGAATCAATGGCAGTTCTGACAGAAAATGAACAAAAATTCGAGACGCTAATTGATGGTATTGTCAATCAGCACTATGCAATCTGCGATCATTTTATCAGTACGGAGTTTGCTGAAGCCTTAAAAAATCAGCTGCTTACTAAATTTGTAGCCAATAAATTTTCGCAAGCCTCTGTAGGACAGGGGGCAGCGCAAAAACAGCATCTCGAAATCAGAAGCGATTCAATTCTTTGGATTGAAAATGACAGTCTTGATCCGCTCGAACGAAAATATCTTAACTTTGTGGGTGAATTCATGCAATATATGAATCTTACTTGTTTTACAGGGTTGAATGATTTTGAACTGCATTATGCATGTTATCCCGAAGGGAGTTTTTACCGCAAACATGTCGATAGTTTTGCGAATGATAAAAGCCGACAGTATTCGCTTATCGTTTATCTTAATCCAGATTGGACTGCAAGTGACGGAGGACAGTTGAAATTATACCTCGATGATAAAACTGTGGAGATTTCACCAGTTTCCGGTCGGGCTGTTTGTTTTCCAAGTCACCTTATCCCGCATGAAGTAGCAAATTCCAACAAGAAAAGACTAAGTCTCACCGGTTGGTTAAAAAAATAATAAAATGATTAAACAGGAAATTCTCAGGCTGCTCGAAAAATCATACGCTTCCTTTTCTGATGAAATCGAAGTGCTGAATGAGATCGAATTCCGCCAGGTTGCTCATGGCAAATGGAACGCCTCGCAACATGCCGATCATCTGAACAGAAGCCTGCTGCCGCTTATCATTGCATTGAAATTGCCCTTGCTCCTCACGAGAATGATTTTTGGTAAAGCAAGGCGCGTATCTTTGAGCAATGAGGAACTTGTTGCCAGGTATCAGGCGAAAATCGCTTCAGGTTCAAAGGCTGTCCACCCTTTTATCCCCTCAAAATTTGCTTTTAAATCGAAAGAAAGTCTGTTGAAGAAATTGGATTCAAACATAAAAAGCTTGCTGCAGCAGCTTCAAAAATTCCAGGAAGAACAGTTTGATGAAATTATGCTGCCGCATCCTATACTCGAAAAAATAACTTTGAGGGAAATGCTTTACTTTACGATTTATCATGCCGAACATCATCGGAATCTGCTGTTGAAAAATTTAGAAAACTAAACTTTTAACTGCCAAAGAAACCATTCCCATGAAAGAAATGACCAT
>CAMDAB010000013.1 GCA_945888475.1 Saprospira grandis DSM 2844
AGTACAATACTTAGGATTCCTTTGCGCTGCAATTGATCGACCAGCTCTGTAATGCCCACTGCTCCACCTTTTACATTGCCTAAATCGACTAGGGCGCCTTTAGGAAAATTGGCACTCAGCTTGTAAAATGCCTTTCTGAAACTGGCATAATCAGTGGCTTCGCTGCCCTCACAAAACAGGGCGATGACTGGCTTACTTTTCTCAGATAAAAAATCTGAGAGGCTTCCTATCTTGGTGCCCACCTGATGATCGGAATAATTTCCGCCTTCGAATACAGGTTTTATGCAAAGTTCTTTTATCATTTTAAGTCAGTTCTATGTCTGTTAAATTCTTTTTTCAATCTGAAAAACAGCACTATCTTTGCGCAAAATTATAAAACATTATGGACGCTTTATTAAAACAATACAAAGAAAAACAGCCTGAGGTCGTTTTTGAATGGTCGGATGCCGAAACCGGCGCCAAAGGCTGGGTAGTTATAAATTCACTTCGAGGTGGTGCAGCCGGCGGCGGAACCCGTATGCGTAAAGGATTGACCAAGGATGAGGTACTCTCCCTAGCCAAAGTGATGGAAGTAAAATTTTCGGTTTGTGGCCCGGCAATTGGCGGCGCAAAATCGGGAATCGACTTCGATCCGCGCGACCCTCGAAAGAATGAGGTGCTCAAGCGCTGGTTTAAAGCTGTTATGCCTTTGCTGAAAAACTATTATGGTACCGGTGGCGACCTGAATGTGGATGAATTGAAAGATGTAATTCCAATTACAGAGTCTTATGGACTTTGGCACCCACAGGAAGGTGTGGTGAATGGACACCTAAAACCAACAGAGGGTGCAAGAATTGCAGCTTTGGGTCAGTTGAGATATGGGGTCAGCAATATCATCAGAGACAAAAATTATATTCCTAATTCGGAAGAAGATCTTGCAATTGCCGATATGGTAACCGGTTATGGTGTGGCAATGGCAGTTGTTCATTTTTACGATTTGTACCGCACAAGCGATATCAAAGACAAAAAAGTCATTATTCAGGGATGGGGCAATGTGGCATCGGCTGCGGCATTTTACCTGGCTCAAAAAGGTGCCAAAATTGTTGGAATTATCGACATTGCAGGTGGAATTATCCGTCCCGAAGGGCTATCTTACGAAGAAGTTTGTCAGCTTTTCCTGAATAAAAAAGGCAACAATCTCCATGCTGAAAATATGCTCTCATTCGAAGAGACCAATACTAAAATCTGGGATCTTCAGGCAGATATTTTTATTCCCGGAGCCGCTTCGAAAATTTTGAATCAGGATCAAATGGACCGTCTGATGGCCAATGGCTTAGATGTTATGTCATGTGGTGCCAATGTTCCTTTTGTGGACGATGAGGTGTTTTTCGGCCCAACTGCACGCTACACAGATGAAAAAATCAGCATCATTCCCGATTTTATTGCCAATTGCGGCATGGCCCGCGTTTTTGCCTACCTCATGCAAGCGCATGCCGATTTGAGTGACAAGGCCATTTTCGATGACATTTCAGCAACCATCCGCAAGGCCATTGAAACAGTCAAAGCAAAAAATTCATCCGATAAAGGTATTTCAACTGCTGCATTGACTATTGCATTAGAGAAATTGATGGGCTGATATTTAGTTGAATAAATATTTAAAGCGGAACCTAATAAGTAGTTAATAGGTTCCGCTTTTTTGATTTATAAACCAAAGCAATCGTATAAAATGCTTAAAAATATCTTTTTACTGCAACAGACAAGAATGCACCATTATTTGAAAAAGATGTAAAAGATGAGCTTATAAGCGGATCACTGTTTTGATTGTTATAAATCTCACCACGATAGTTTAGTGTAACAGACTGGTAAAATCCTAAACGGAAATATATGATTCCCGAAATATAAAGGTTGTTGAATAATTTTATGTCAACGCCCAATCCGGATTCAATAGAAAAAACTGCTCTTGAAGTTGTCCTAAGGACATAATAATTTAATTTCCATACACTACCGTAGTTGTTTGCAAAAAGAGAATCTTCAACAAAAGCAGCATTTTTTCTGTAAGCCAATGGTATTCCTACAGAAAATCCCAAAGAAGAATAAACCTTAAAATGATTTTCCTTTTGGTATAATACTAAAGTTGTTGAAAGTGGGATTTCATAAAATTCATTTTTTATCCTTATGGCAGGGAAGCCTTCTCCATTACTAAATAAGGGTTCAACTTTTTCTTTTATAATGAGATTGCTGTAACTGTATCTCAATCCTGTTTCAATAGAAAAGGCTGTTTTGCCAATTTTTTTTGAAATGAAAATATTCGGAGCTATCCTTGGAACATAAATAGTTTGATAACTCTGATCTGTAGTTATAGATTTATTGAGTTGCAACATTCCAAAGTCAATTCCCAAGGAAATTGAATTAACCTGACCATTTATGTTAATGGATAAGCACAACAAAAAAAATATAATAAAAAATTTCATATTAGAATAAAAAAACGGAGTATTTTTTTAACCCCTATTTACAAAATTATAACCATCTTCTGCAACGGAAACGTATTCCAGAATCTTGATTTGACCAAGTTTTTATAAAATTAGTATCCCAAGTTCCAGAAGTTGTAGGTAAATCAGAACCCAAAAAAGTAGTGTATCCATACATTGTGTTTTGTGATTTGAAACTTAAATTCGTACCTGTACAAACATTCTGAGTATTATTCCCATTGACGTCTTTTTCATACATTACTAGTGCTATTAAGTCATTATTTTGTACTAATTGATACGGTGAGATGTTAGCTGCCAAAATATTACGTGTTGAAGCATTATCTATCCATGTTTTTATGTCAGCCTTCTTAATTTTAACTATTCTATGATCAGAATGAATAGATTTAACTGTACAATTGTTCCAAGAACTTAAAATTACAGCAACATATGCCACTTCAGCTTTTCCATTTAGCCAACTTTCTTTTGTTTCATTTATTTTAACCTGATTTACTTCTAAACTTCTACCAGTACTTTTTAGAAAATCACTTGAATTTATTGTTGAAGGAACATTTGCTAGTCTATCATAAACTCCATTTTTGTCAACTGATTCATTTGCTGAAACTATCCAAATTAAATTATTTTCAGCAAACTCTTCATCTACTTCAAAAACTGATATTGAATTATCAGAGTTTAGTTTATAACCAATAGTTGTTTCAATTTCTTGATGACCAAAACAAATAATTGGTGTATCTTGAAGATTTACTTGGTCAGCAAAAGGTATGTAAATTTGAAGGTAATAATTTATTTCATCTATTTCAAATCCATCTATAATGTTAGAAATATTTGTTTGACCTGAAAGTGAATTATAGTAATCAAAACTATGTTCCGCGTTAGGCAAGTCATTTTCATAAGAATTAACAGATTGGTCCATTAATGCAATTAAATCTATTTTATTTTCATTAGAAACATCAACTAAAGTGCTAAGCATTACATTATCATCGTCATCAAATTGTTTAGATACTTCATAATTGACAATCGATACAAAATTGCTATCAACTGAAAGTTCTAATAAGCCAATTATCATTGTTTTGACCCTGTTTCCCAATAATGAATCACCTGGCATAGTCTTTAAATTTGGAATCTTTACAGGTTCATCAATTGAAGAATAATCTTTTTTACACCCTACAAAAAAAGATGTAATGATAATAAAACAGAAAAATATTTTTTTCATGAGAGTTAAATTTTTTTGATCATTTTAAATGATCAGAGGTAAATAAATAGGTTTTTCAAGATTGTATAGCAAATGTATATAATATACTTTATAACATCAATAAATATGTATAGTATTTTTAATAAAAATATTTTTTATGCGCCTTGAAAAATAATTTATCAACATCATTTGACTAAATTACCAAAAAAAATTAAATTTGCTCGATTGAACCTACTATGGTCTTTTTAGAAATTCAAAATACTACGCTATGAACTACAGAAGCTTACTCTGTAAAACCGCATTATCATCAGCATTCTTGCTTGCATTATCTGCAGGAGCAAATGCACAGGTTACGCTCAATCCTACTGAAGATAAATACATTTCTGCCAAACATGCCGATCAGCATGCCAAATGGAAAAAAGGTGAGGAGCAGTTTCCTGGCCGTCCGCGCGACATGTGGCAAATTGGACTTGGTGGCGGAAGTTTCCTGGTGAGTGGTGATGTGAAATCTCAGTTTGGTTGGGGAACCAGCTTACATGCGAGAAAGTCATTAGGCTATGTCAGTTCACTAAGAATGGAATACATGTTTGGACAGGCAAGTGGTTTGAATTATAAAGCATCTCCAGCCTTGGCATTGCCACAGGGGGAGCCATTTGCAAGCAACTATTCCGATAGTGTTGGATTCTATGCCAATTATAAAATTCCGCAGCATCATGCTATTTCTGTTCAGGCGGTTTTTAATTTGAATAATATCAAATTCCACAAAAAGCAAAACAAATGGGCGGTGAACTTCATCGTTGGAGCTGGTGCAAATTTGTACAGAACTGCCATTAATGCATTGGATGACAATGGCAATAAATACGATTTCAGTACAGTTGGTTTTGATAATAACGGTGACCCGCTCGATATCACAAGCCTGCAAGGCAGAAGAGAGGTGCGCAATAATTTGAAAGGCGTATTGGATGACAGTTACGAAACCAATTCACCACAAAACAGAAACAATGTTTTTGCATTTGGCAAAGATAAGCCAATGGTGCTGAATCCTTTTATCAATACAGGTTTCAGTTTGGAGTATATGATTACGCCGCGACTGTCGCTTTCATTTGAGCATCAGGTTTATTTCACAGCCGATGATTATATGGATGGAAAATACCGTAACGAAGCTGGTACGCGCACATCAGGTCTCGATTTGCCTCAGTACACATCTGTTCGTCTTGGTTTCCACATTGGCAAAAAAGAAAAACGCGTTCAGCCGCTTTGGTTTGTAAATCCACTGCTTTCTCCAATGGGTGACATTGCCGATTTGAAGAAAAAGTTGGACGATGAATGGTTCAAAGACAAAGACAAAGACGGTGTTCCGAATAAAATTGACGAAGAGCCAGAAACTCCGGAAGGTGCTCCCGTAGACAGCAAAGGAAAATCTTTGGATTCGGATCGTGACGGTGTAATTGACCTCGATGACAAAGAACCGCATTCACCTCCCGGTTTCAAAGTTGACAAAGACGGTATTGCCGATGTTCCAAAACCATTGACACAGAAAGATGTTCAGGTGTTGAAAAATCCTGACGGTACTGAGAAATTGGTTATCGGAAAAGAGACCTTCAACCCTAAACAGGCCGAGCCTAGTACAGCTGGCATCAGCGATTGGTTCCTGCCTATGATTCATTTCGATCAGGACAAATTTACACTTCGCCCCGAGGCCTATGCACAGTTGCAGCATATTGCCAATGTAATGAGCGCTTATCCGAAAATCAAAGTTGTAGTTCATGGACACACCGATGTTTACAATGGTGAAGAGTACAATGATATGTTGTCTTACAATCGTGTAATGACTGCAGTTGATTATCTTTCAAGTCAATACGGAATTTCGAAAGACAGATTTATTGTACAGTATAATGGCGAGCGTAAAAATCTAATCAGCTCAGCACTAACCGATACAGATCATTTGCAAAACCGCCGTGTGGAATTTACCGTTGCAAAAGAAAGCGATAAATCGATGGAAAGACCAAAAGGTGATGGTGGAGCAAATCGTCAGTGGAAATATTAAGTTAATTTGAGAATTTGAGAATTTGGGAATTTGGGAATTTGAGAATTTGAGAATTTGGGAATTTGAGAATTTGCCAAAATTCAATTCGGTATTTGAATTAAATCTGCGTTTTTAAAAATATTATTATCAGTTTTACAATCCTTTGATGTTGAAAAGCTTGATTTTGTTAAATTAAAGGGTAGCAGCAATGTTGCCCTTTTCACATTATAAATAAACTATGAAAGTATCCGACATCATCAGCTGTATAGAAAAAGTTGCTCCGCCTTCTTATCAGGAATCCTATGATAATTCGGGACTGATTGTTGGTAACAGAAATGCTGAAATAACAGGCGTTTTAGTTTGTTTGGACAGTACAGAGGATGTGCTTGATGAAGCCATTAGCCTTGGCTACAATATGATCGTGGCACATCATCCCATAATTTTTGGAGGTTTGAAAAAAATAAATGGCAACAATTATGTAGAGCGAACCATCATAAAAGCCATCAAAAACGATATTGCCATTTTTGCAGTGCATACCAATCTGGATAATGTGATGCGAATGGGTGTAAATTCGAAAATAGCTGGAAAACTTGGTCTTCAAAACTGTAGAATTTTATCACCCAAAAAAGGCTTGTTGAAAAAACTATATACTTATGCTCCGCACGCAGCAGCCGATCAAGTTAGAGAAGCACTATTTGCTGCCGGAGCAGGCGATATCGGAAATTATTCTGAATGCAGTTTTAGTGTGGAGGGAATTGGAACCTTTAAAGGCTCCGACGAAAGTAATCCGGTAATTGGGGAAAGGGGAATCAGACATTCGGAATTGGAACAAAAAATCGAGGTAATTTTACCGGCTTATCGCGAATCGGCTATAATATCGGCCCTGTTTGAGGCACATCCGTATGAGGAAGTTGCTTATGAAATTGTGAGTCTGGATAATAGTTTTAATGAAATAGGCAGCGGTCTTATAGGTGAACTTCACGAACCGCTTGATTCCTTGAGCTTTTTGCATAGCCTTAAAGAAAAAATGAATTGCGAATGTGTAAGACATACCGAGATTCATAAAAAAGAAATCAGAAAAATAGCTGTTTGCGGAGGCTCGGGTTCATTTTTATTAAAACAGGCTATTGCCGCTGGGGCCGACGTTTTTGTAAGTGCAGATTTTAAATACCACGAATTTTTTGATGCCGAAAAGCGTATCATCATTGCCGATATAGGACATTTTGAAACTGAACAATTTACAATCGAATTAATTTGTGAAATAATATCACAAAATTTTACTACCTTTGCACTCCGACAAAGCAGCGTAAAGACAAACCCACTTAACTACCTTTGATAAGTATTTGATTAATAACCTGTCTTTAAGAAAAAAGCATCTCATTTAACTGAAAATATACACTATTTTATGGCAAAAAAGACTGTAGTCAGTACCGTTTCTATTGAAGAGAAACTCCAAAACCTTTTTGAACTTCAAACAATTGATTCTCAAATTGACAATATCGAACGTCTGAAAGGTGAACTTCCAATGGAGGTTCGTGAACTTGAAGATGAAATTGTGGGTCTTGATACCCGTATTTCAAAACTTCAGTCAGAACTGAAAGAAATGGAATTGAAATTGGCAAAGCACAATGCTGCAATCCATGAAGCAGAAGCATTGATTGTCAAATATGAGAAACAACAGGAAAATGTAAAAAATAATCGCGAGTTCGATGCGCTTACCCGCGAAATCGAATTACAGCGTCTCGACATTCAATTGGCCAACAAACGTATCCGCGAAGGTCAGGTAAATCTTAGCAATAAAGCTGCAACCCTTGAGGCTGCTGCCAAGAAGAAAGATGCCAAAACCAAAGAATTGGATAAAAAGGAAGATGAATTGAAGAAAATCATCGCCAAAACTGAAAAAGACGAGAAAAATCTTCAGAAAAAAATGGAGAAATCCCGCAAAAAAACGGAAGATCGTATGCTCAAGGCTTATGACAGAATTCGCAATGCATACAAAAACCGTCTCGCTATTGTAACTGTTGAAAGAGATTCATGCGGTGGCTGCTACAATTATATTCCGCCACAGATTCAGTTGGAATTGACTTCCCGTAAGAAAATTATTAGTTGCGAACATTGTGGACGCATTCTGGTAGATCGCGAACTTGCTGGTCTTCAACCGGAAATTGAACTCGAAAAAGAAGTTGCCGAATTTGGTGAGCCTGAAGAATTCTTATAGAATTTAGACAGATCGAAATATTAAAGCCTTTAATCCTTTTGGAATAAAGGCTTTTTTGATAAAACAACAAATTATTTTAAAACAATGAAAATGCCTAAAATGGAATTGATTTTCAAACTTTTGATTTTCATACCTTTGTTCTTTCAATGTGGTCAAAAAGTCAAAGTGCTAAAAGAACAAACTCAGTCGCCAAAAACTGTAACTGAAAAAATCGAGCCTAAGCTCAGAGATACATTTATCACCATAAATGTTGGAAATGTAAGATGCGATCTGGCCTTTCCTGATTCAGGAACAACATTCAAAGGTAATATTCTACTCTTGCAGGGTTATGATTTTCCGAAGGAAGATTGGTGCCGAAAAGCGCCACAATTGTGTAAAGAAGCAGCAAAGAGAGGTTATGTAATGATTATGCCTGGTATGGGCAAATCAGTTTATGCTGATACTTTTTTCGCAGAGACAGCACCAATGTACAGGCAATACCCTTTGCGACGGGATTTGTGCAAAGTGCTTTTTCCTTATCTGAGTAAAAACTACAACCTGCTTCTCGAAGAACAGTCGAATTATGTTCTGGGTCTGTCATCCGGTGCAAGAGGTGCTGCATTGCTGGTACTTGAAGAACCAAAACTATTTAGCGCAGCAGGACTCTTATCGGGCGATTATGATCAGCTTGGTATTCCCAAAGATGTCATTATGAATTATTATTACGGGAAGTATGAGCAAAACAAAAAGCGTTGGAAGGAGATTGATAATATAATAACGCTGATCGATGAATGGAAAACGCCAGTTTATATTGGACATGGTACCCTCGATGTCGTTGTCCCGCATGCTCAATCAAAACAATTGAACGATAGTCTTAAAACACGTTTAAATAAGGAAGATCTTATTTTTAATGAGCCTGTAATGGGACATGACTATAAATATTGGGGTTCAGAGACGCTTCCCGTACTTGATTTTTTTGAGAAACATCCGAAAAAGTAAAAACCAAAACAAAACATTTTTAAATAAATTAAAACATTTTGTGTTATTTATTTTAAATTAATTTGTTTGATAAAATAATTTGTTTTAATATTGCATCATATTTGATTAAAAAGAAACAGATAATTGTTTAACTATATCAACCTGATGCATTATGAACAACACAAATTTAAACCTGGCCGGTCTTATCTGGGACAATGTTTTTAAAAGAGCTTTCAAGATTTTATCGAACCAATGGGTGCAGGTAATTGCGCTGGGATGTCTTTTGTATCTTGCTGCTACCGATAAGGTAAGTTTTAATTTCAAAGCCATTAATACGCAATCTGCCAATGTATTCCAAAATGGTGTACTTTATGGAACACCTTTCGGATTCAATCAAAGTGAAAATAAAAAGACAGGGAGCAAGGCTGAAACTAAACAGGAAGAGAAAAGTTCTTCGAATACCAATCCTCTCAGCAAGCTCAATCTGGCAAATGAAGCTACTGCCGTTGGCGATGCGCTTACAGCTGAAGAACAAAAAGTGGCTGCACGCCTGTCAAATATTTCTGTTGTTTTTAATTCGGCAGAATATTTTGAAAAAAATAATATCTCAAAATCGGTTGTCGCAGCTAAACAGAAAACATGCGAGCGCTATATCGATCAATATTCGAAGACTGCACAGGAAGAGGCCAAAAAATATAACATTCCTGCCAGCATAACCCTTGCTCAAGGATTGCTGGAAAGTAATGCGGGCGACAGTAAATTGGCCAAAAAGGAAAACAATCATTTTGGTATCAAATGCAGGGCTAAATGTCAGGGATGTCGTTGTGCTAACTATACAGATGATGACCGATTTGATATGTTCAGAATCTTCGACTCAGCATGGCAAAGCTTTCGCGAGCATAGTAAACTACTAAGTTCGGGCCGTTATAAATATCTAACCAAATTGGAAAGATCAGATTATAAAAACTGGGCAAGAGGATTAAAATCTGCAGGATATGCCACTGATAAAAAGTATGCTGAAAAACTGATTTCAATTATCGAGCACTTTAAATTGGACAGATTTGATCGTTGATTTTCCTTAAATCTTGAATAAGAATCAATTGACTGACTTAATTCTTATATCAATCGCTTTACTAAAGTTTTATCGCTGATCAATCTACTTCCCGCTTCGTAACCGTACAAGAGATTTATGCCCGGTTTTTTGCCAACTTCAAAACTGCCAAGCTCATCATCGAAACCCAGAGCCAATGCACCATTGTGAGTTGCCCAGGTCAACAACATTTCGTCGCTGACATAGGACTGGTATTTGGCAATGGCCTGCATTTCGCTTAGAATTGATAACTGCCAGTTCGAAGTGAGGCTATCGGTACCAAGACAGACTTTTGCACCAGCATCGATAAAGACATTATAGTTAGGAAGATTGTTTTCTATATATAAATTCGCATTGGGGCAACTTGCCCAAAAAACATTCGGATTCCAGTTTTGCGTAAACTTGATGTCATTTGCCGTAGTTAGGGTATTGTGCACAAAGAGGGTACGGTGAATACTGTCCATCTGTTCCAATGCATAGTGAATGGAAGGTCTTCCATTTGGCTGAAAAGAGTTGAGCGAGATGCCGAACTGTCCGTAAAAATCGACAAAGCCACCACTTCCATGAAGGAAAAGTTCATTCTCGGGAGGAGTTTCCTGATTGTGAATAGAAATGGTTTTAACTTCGCCCTTGTTTGCTTCATTAATGAGCGAAAAAAGCTTTTCAGAAACAGAATAAGGTGCATGTGGAACACAACTTTTTTTACTGCCGGGAGCAAGTGGCAAAGCATCGTAAACGGCTTTATATTTTTCAAATTCGACATCTGCGTTTTGATTTTGCAGAAAGTCGAAAAACTCAACAAAGCTATAATATTTTAAATTGCCTTTGCTTTTTTGAGCAAAAGTATCCGGAACGTTCGAAATATCTCCAACAGCAACAATTCCTGCTTCCATCATTTCTGCTTCAGCTTTTTCAATCGCGTCGAGGATTATTTCCTGTTCGACATTTCTTTTGGTGACAACAGATTTAATAAAATCAATGAGACCGGTACCTGTGTCAACCTTTGCTTTCATATGAGATAACTCGAGATGGCAATGCGCATTGATAAAACCGGGCACTAAAACTCCATTGTATATTTCTAATTCTGAATGGTCAAATTCGGCCCGTTCAGCAATTTTAAGTATTTTTCCATCATTGTCACAAATCAATACGGCATTATCTAATAATTCGCCACTGATTGTAAAAACCTTATCGGCACTTATTTTTCTCATTTTTTTTAATTTTATTGGCCAAAATATTTATTGTAATCACTTAAACCTGCTTTAATGACTTCAAAGGCTTCGTCCCTGCCGTATTCACCTACTATATCCACAATGTAGTCAGCCTCTGTTTCTGGGTCATTCTTGTAAGTAAGAAAATAATGTTTTATTCTTTTGATAAGTGCTCTTGGAATCTGAGAGATATCCGTAAACTGTCCATAGGTCTGATCGCCTTTTAATACAGCAAGGAGTTTGTCATCAGTTTCATTTTTATCAATCATTCTCAGGCCACCAATCGGTAAAGCCTCCACAATGAGGTCTCCACGTGGTATATATCTGTCACTTAGCACAATAATATCAAGTGGATCGCCATCGCCTTTAAGATTCGTCAGACCAGTTTGTTTCATACAGTAAGCAGCAGAAACATCGGCAGAATAAGTCATCGGAATAAATCCGTAAAGCAGGGGAACTACACTGGAATAAAGATTAGGTCGATCTACCTTTAGGTAACCGCTTTCTTTGTCAATCTCATATTTCATCTGGTCGCCTGGAACAACCTCTATAAAACATCTGATTTCTTCAGGGCAGTTTTTACCAGGATTAATACCATGCCATGGATGAGCTTTAAATTTCATGTGATTTAGGAATTTGACTCAAAAATAGATAAAAATTGAGAGTGGCAATAAAAAGAACCTAATTTTAATATGCAGTTAATATAAGAGTCTTATTTTTAGAGGTTAAAACCAAGAAAACGCTAACAATGAAAACACTTCGTACACATCTGATCATTTTTCTGCAAATTATAAGTGCTAATATATTTGCTCAGACAGTATTTCAGGACAATTTTAATGATGGGGATTTTCTGAATAATCCTGCCTGGTCTGGAGATATAACAAAATATACAGTTATTGGTACAAATAATGAATTACGCTTGAATGATCTTGGCAACAGCGGTTCTTCATCGCTTTATGTTCCAATTAATATTCAGGATTCAACTGTTTGGGAATTCCTAATTAAAACAAATTTAACAACGGCAGGGCCATCCTCAACAAATAGAATCAGGGTTTACCTTCAGTCAAATACTTCAAACTTTGCCTCTGCTACCTTGAACGGATATTATCTTCAAATTGGGGAAACAGGATCTTTAGATGCCGTTGAAATATATAAGGTAACAAATGGAACATCAACACGAATCATTCGTGGGACAGATGCAACAGTTACCGGAGCTGTAATCAATAGCAGAATTAAAATAGTTAGAAATAATTCCGGACTTTGGGAACTTCTGACTGACCACACAGGGGGTACAAATTTTACAAGTGAAGGAACAGTAACTGACAACTCGCATAATTCAGGAACACATTTTGGAGTCTTTACAACCTATACAACTACGCAAGGGGATCGATTTTTCTATGATGATTTTAATATATCTCCGCTCTTTGTCGATAATGTTCCTCCCGTAGCATTGTCTGCAACTGCAATTAATGCAAACACGGTAGATGTTTTATTCAATGAAGCCCTTGACCCGATATCAGCTGCATTGGGCACAAATTATGCCATCAATAATGGCGTAAATATTACATCTGCTGTTTTGGATGCAATAAATCCTGCCCTGGTCCACCTCACAGTAAGTAATCTGACAAATCTTACGAGCTATCAGCTCGACATTACCGACATTGCCGATTTGAATAATAATATTTTGCTGAATCAGACCTTAAATTTTAGCTATCAGGTTTTTATTACACCTGCTTTTCAGGAAATTATTTTCAATGAAATCATGATAGACCCTAATCCGGTCGTAAATCTTCCCGATGCTGAATATGTTGAATTACATAACCGCAGCAGTGGGGCAGTAGATCTTAATGGTTATTCCTTTGTTCACAGAAGTGCTTCGAGTGGAATTGAAACGATCAGAACGTTGGGTTCCTATGTGTTATTGCCAGGCGAATATGTACTGTTACATAATTTTGTTGATTACCTGAGTCTTGGCAATGATTTGCAAGTTACTTCCTTTACGGCATTGAATAATACCAGTGCCTATTTATTGCTAAAAACACCATCAGGCAATATTATTGACAGTATTTTATATGAACTTTCCTGGTATCGCGATGCGACAAAGGATGATGGTGGCTGGTCAATTGAGTTAATCAATCAGAACGAACTCTGCAAAGGTGCTACGAATTGGATAGCCTCTAATGACCCTGATGGAGGAACACCAGGTCTTCAAAATTCGGTTAACAGCAATCAGCAGGACCTGACAGCACCATCCGTACTTTCAGTTTTTCAGCAAGGAACAAATCAGGCAATTATAATTTTCAGTGAAACGATAGACCCTGTTGCAGCTGTCAATATTGCCAATTATAGTGTAAATGGCGCTTTAAATGTTAGCTCGGCAGTACTTATAGATAATAGAACTGTTTTATTGACTTTCGTTGCTAACATGCAGAACAATTTCAACTACACAATTAATATTACAAACATTGGCGATTGTCTGGGTAATATTGCTGCATTACAAGCACAGTTTACTTATGTGTTGATTCAAACTGCAAATTTCCAGGATTTGATTTTTAATGAGCTGATGATAGATCCAACGCCTGTTGTAAGCCTTCCAAATGCTGAATTTATTGAATTATATAACCGTTCGACCTATGCAATAGATTTGAGTTCTTACACCCTTTCACACAGAAGTGCTACCTCAAGTACTACAACAACGGTTAATTTGGGAACCTATGTTATTTTGCCGGGTGAACATGTTATTTTACATAACAGTACCGACTATACGACAGCTATAAATAATTTACAACTTTCTTCTTTTCCGGCATTGAACAATACATCTGCCTATTTAATTTTGAAAAATGCCAATGGTGATTTGGTCGACAGTATCCTGTACAGTGCCGATTGGTATCAGGATACAAACAAAGACGATGGCGGATGGTCGCTCGAATTAATTAATCCAAATCTAGTATGTAAAAATGCATCGAACTGGATTGCATCCAATAGTGCCGATGGCGGAAGTCCAGGATCAATTAATTCTGTGCTGGATAACAGTCCCGATACATTGGCGCCAAACATAATACAAATTCAACAACTAGATGTAAATCAAATTTATGTAATTTTTGATGATGTATTGGATCCATCATCGGCGCTAAATCTTTCCAATTACAATATCAGCCCATTTAATCAGGCTGTTTTTGCAAGATTGATGGATGAGTATACTGTTGAAATTACTTTTTCGGCTAATTTTATTACCGATTCTACTTACACATTAACAGCTTTGGGCGTAAAAGATTGTATTGGAAACAGCGATACAGTTTCGGCATCCTTCGAGTATTTATTGTTAAGTCCGGCTTCGCATTACGATATTATCATTAATGAAATATTATCTGATGCAAATCCATCTGTTGGGCTTCCCGAAAAAGAATTTGTGGAATTATATAACCGCTCAGACAAAAATATAGCTTTGCAGGGTTTCCGATTTTCTGATGAAACCAGCTCTGTGGGAATTTTTCCATACTATATTTTAAAACCGCAACAATACCTCATTATCCAAAAAGCAGGTGAACCAAATTACAACAGTTTTGGAAATGTATTAGAATTTGATGTTTTCCCAGATTTGGATGCTACGGAGGACTTACTTGTTCTGAGCGATAATTTTTTAAATATTATCGATGCCGTTGAGTACAGCAACGATTGGCACAGTAGTTCTTCAAAATCAGAAGGCGGCTGGTCTTTGGAAAGAATCAATCCGAACAGGCCTTGTGAGGGATTTGAAAACTGGACATCCTCTGTTGCTCAACCCCCACTTTATCCCACTGTGGGAGGTAGCCCCGGACGTGCTAATTCTGTTTTACAGACAGTTGCGGATAATCTTGGACCAGCACTGCTTAGGGCTTATCCATTTGCGACAGCTAATTTGAACAATGGAGATAGCATCCGTCTTTTCTTCTCCGAGGCGATTGGCGATAGCGCGGCACTAGATCTTTCAAATTACAGCATCAATAATGGACTGACAGTTACAAATGTAATACTGGAGGGGCCTGGATACAATTCTGTAGTTATAATTACCGATAATGCACTTGTTGATGGAATCAGGTACACTGTTCGTCTTTCAAATGGCTTTACAGATTGTATCGGAAATCCGATCTTTAGTTCCGATAGTGCCGTTTTTGCTAAGCCTTCTGCAATAGCAACAGGAGATATTATCATCAATGAAATTCTTTTCAATCCTGTCAGTGGTGGTTCAGATTATTTGGAACTATACAATAACACCTCAAATAAAGTATTGAATGTAGGCGATTTATGGATTTCAAATGCCTCAGATCAATTGCTATTGGATGCCAACGATGTAAAAACAGATTATCTGCTTTTTCCGGGTGATTATATTGTACTCAGCCCCTCAACACTGCAGGTTTATGAACAGTACAGTATTGCCGGATCAACTGAGGGTCCAAATCTAGATAAGATGATTAAGTTTTCATTACCAACATTCGATGATAAGGAAGGAACTGCAATAATTTATACAGTCAATAATAATCTGGCAGTTTTTGTTGATAGTCTCTATTTCTCAGAAGATTACCAAAGCCCTTTTATAGATGATTTGAATGGTGTAGCATTGGAAAGAATTGATTTTAATGCTCCTAGCAATGATAAAAACAAATGGCATTCAGCCGCTCAGGCCGTTAAATTTGGAACGCCGACTTATCGTAATTCATCAGCTTATTCAAATGAAATTACAGATGATGGGATTATTCAGCTAGGCTCAAATACTTTATCGCCCGATAGTGATGGCTTTGAAGATTTTCTGCTCATTAATTATAATATTGATGCAATCGGTTATGTCGGCAACATTGCTATTTATGATGCTCAGGGACGATTTATAAAACAATTGGTAAACAACGAACTGCTCTTGCAGGAGGGAACCATACAATGGGATGGAAGCAACCAATCTGGCGAAAAATGTATTATTGGTCCTTACATCATTTTTGCAGAAATTTTCAATCCCGATGGAAAGGTAAAACGCTATAAAAAAACCTGTATCTTAGCGGCCAAGTTATAACACCAATGATTAAAGTACTATGAATGATTTGAAAAATAAAGTCGAGGCTATCTGGTCCGATCGTGAATTACTCAAAATTGAAACAAACAAAACCTTAATCCGTGAAATCGTCAATCTGCTCGATAAGGGCGAATTGCGTGTTGCGGAAAAAAACAGCGAAGGCAACTGGATCGTAAACGAATGGGTAAAAAAGGCCGTAATCATGTACTTCCCAATTCAGGAAATGAAAGTGCTGGAATGTCCGCCATTCGAATTTTACGATAAAATTCCATTGAAAAGCAATTATCAGCAATTGGGCGTAAGGGTTGTGCCACATGCAATAGCACGTCACGGTTCCTTTTTAGCTCCCGGTGTTATTCTAATGCCAAGTTATGTAAATATAGGCGCTTATGTCGATTCTGGTACCATGGTCGACACCTGGGCAACTGTCGGTTCATGTGCGCAGATTGGCAAAAATGTTCATCTTAGCGGTGGTGTAGGTATAGGCGGAGTGCTAGAACCCCTGCAGGCATCGCCCGTTATTATCGAAGATAATTGTTTTATCGGTTCTCGCTGCATTGTTGTTGAAGGCGTAAGGGTTGAATCGGAAGCGGTGCTTGGCGCCAATGTTGTTATTACACAATCAACAAAAATAATTGATGTTTCCGGACCTGAACCGATAGAATATATTGGTCGGGTACCGGCACGTTCGGTAGTCATTCCGGGTAGTTTTAGTAAAAAATTCCCTGCCGGTGAATACAATGTGCCTTGTGCGCTAATTATTGGACAGCGCAAGGAGAGTACCGATAAAAAAACTACATTAAATGACGCGCTGAGAGATTTTAGCGTTGCGGTCTAGTTTCGATACTCATATGAATTAAATATCATCGGAAAAAATATTTTTATAAAATTTAGCGGTTACATAGGGGGGGATGATAAAAAGGTGCATCTTTTATTCTGAGAAAACTTTATAAGTTTCTTCATTTGTAGCATAGCGTGATTCTAAGGAGCTCCATTCAAAAGGAAAGGTAGCTCCTTTTTTTATTGTGCTTTTTAGAATTAGATAGACTTGATATAGATTTGTAATTAACAGTTTAGGACATGACAATGGAAATCTATGCAGCAAAAAGTTTAACTGACTGCTTATTATATAAGTCTTGAATACTATATTTGCAATGAACTAATCAAAAAAATAAAGCTCATATGCCCATCATAGATTTCAAAAAAGAAAATGGAGTTGCTACCATAGCACTCAACCGCCCTGATGTTTTCAATAGTTTTAACCGCGAAATGGCCCTTGCTGTTATTAATGCTCTGGACGATTGCGCTGCAGATGACGCCGTTCGCTGCATTGTTCTAACTGGAAACGGAAAGGCCTTTTGTGCCGGACAGGATTTGAATGAAGCCATCGATCCAAACAATGGAATTACTTTCGAGGTGATTTTGAACGAACATTATAATCCGATTGTAAGAAGTATCCGTAATATAGAAAAACCAGTCATTGCTGCTGTGAACGGCGTTGCAGCAGGAGCAGGAGCCAATATAGCCTTTGCCTGTGATTTTGCAGTTGCTTCCCATAAAGCTAGTTTTACTCAGGCATTCAGCAAAATTGGTTTGGTGCCCGATAGCGGCGGAACTTTCTTTTTGCCCCGACTCGTTGGACTACAGCGTGCAACAGCACTAATGATGCTCAGTGACAAGCTCAGCGCCCAGGAAGCAGAATCAATCGGTTTAATTTATATGGCAGTCGAAGAGGAAAGTTTTCAAAACTTTGTAGCTGAACTGGCCGGCAGATTGGCCCAAATGCCCACCAAGGCCCTTGGAATGACAAAAAAACTCATCAATGCCGGATTTAGCAACAACCTCGATCAGCAGCTTGATATGGAAGGTGCTTATCAGGTAGTTGCCGGTGAAAGCTACGATTATAAAGAAGGCGTAAATGCTTTTATGGAAAAAAGAAAACCTGTTTTTAAGGGGCAATAATTTAATTAAGATTTTTTGGACCTTATAATATAGGCCTATAAAACAGATTTCAAGAATTGATAATCTGCCTTTCTTTTGATAGCGTAAAAATTCTAGAATTTTGAGATAAAAAAAGCCACCCTTTCGGAGTGGCTTTGAATTTTAAGTTATTTTGTTTGCTGAAATTCTGTGAATGAAATATATTATTTAATCAAATTTTCGATTGTTAATGAAGGTTTTCTTTTCATAATTTTAGATTTTGGTTTAGAAAATAGAACATAATTTAAGTCCCCTTTTATAGCGTTTTATTGTTTAATATTGATTAAATAATTTTATTTCTAAAGGTATTTTAATTGACCTGAAGTCCTGTTGATTCTGCAGTTGTTGACCCAAACTGATTCACTCTGGCCAAAGTTATTTCAGTACCGTCATCGCTTTTGATGCTCATCAGATCGGGATTGTCAACCGAGAAAGTGCAGGTAAATTCACCGTTGAACATATCGTTTAAAGTGACATTATCATTGTTGATTAAGCTGCAGCTCGAAAGCGGATTAATAGTCAAAAGATTATTGTCGAAACTGTATTGCTTGTCGCATAAATCATGACCCATTTTTAAATCAATCATATCGGCCGAGAAAGTAAGCTTAGGGAATTTCTTTGTCCAGCTCAGGTTTACCGAACGTTGCACTGATACTAAAGATCTTACTGTCCAGGTTGTTCCTTCGAGTGAGCTGAGCGATTTTATAGTTGTAATTGTTGCTTCTTCAGGAATTAAAGTTTCAGTTTTTTTGCACTGAACAAAAAGCAATGAAGATGTGATGGCTACGGCCAGGATGAATAACTTTTTCATGATGTTTAAATTTTAAATTTTGAGTGATTTGTGATTAGGATTGATAATTATAATTTGATTATTGTACGTTTAGATTTGAAGGAAGATTAGTAACAACCGGAGTTGTAGTACCCAACTGAGCTACTCTACGCAATGTAATTTCAGTTTCTGAGTTGTTTTTCAGGATCATTTCATTCCCATTGTCAGAGATGATGTACTGGAAATCACCTTCCAATAGGTCAGACAAAGCTTGATGATTTGGATTTGTGATTGTGCATGCTGCAAAATCAACTGTGATGTTATCAGTTGCAAAAAAATAATGCTTGCTGCAAATGTCGCGACCCAATTTCATTTCGATATAATCGTTGTAGAAATTCATTTTTGGATGCTTCACAGTAAAGCTGATGTTTACATTCTTAGGAACGGATACTACTGACAGCACTTCCCAGTTAGAACCTGCAAGGACATTGCCAAGAGATTTTTCAGTTGATTCGATTTCTTCAGTAAGTACTTCCGTTTTTTTGCACTGAACAAAAAGTAAAGAAGCTGTGATTGCGATTGTGAGGATGAATAACTTTTTCATGATGTTGTGATTTTGAGTTTTGAGTAATTTGTCGTTTTGATTATTTGATGTTACAAAGGTAGGGGTGTTATTTTCTGATTTTTATGACCTGTACCCGAGTTGAAAATGATCTGAGTCAATTTTTAATTTTTTTTTATTTCTCAATTAAAACAAGCTTAAACAGCTGACTAAAAATATATTGTGAAAAATTTTGATTTTAATTTTCAACAGATATTTAATTCCCGTTTCAATTATTGATGATACAAAAGTAGGCCGCTGTGAACCTGATTTCAATGACGGAAAACCAAGGGAAGGGTGACCTGCGTCAGTTTTAGAAAAAAGATGAAAGAGAAAAGAGAAAAGAAACGAAGTTCCGTGAAGCGAATGAAAGAAGAAAGTTTTTCCAAACGGCCCTCAAATGCCCCGATAGCTTCCTCGATAGCTATCGGGAGGGGGGGGCCTTTGTGAAAAACAATACCGAAGGATTGCGGTATTTTAATGCCGCTGCACAATGTTAAATTCCACCACAGATGGCCACAGACCCGATAGCTATCGGGTTACACAGAGTTCACAAAGACTTAGTAACCAAGTCGGTCAATCCGTTAAATCCGATAGCTATCGGATCAGTATTAACGAATTTTTCCAAACGGCTTTAACCTTTGAGAAAAAAAATACAAACAGAGTGCGGTATTTTAATGCCGCTGCTAATGAAAGAATCGGCATGATGTGTACGACCACCTAACGGGGTCGGGGGCACAATCACTATGGTGTCTGTTACCAATATTTGACCCAGATGGGGTCGGTCAAAATCCATTCCGCATGATATTTCTAAACACACAAGTGCGATCTTTGTGACTCAGCGTGACCCCGATAGCTATCGGGGGATCTGGTGGGGCTTTACGCCTTTGCGTGAAAATAGCCTAAGTGTGACGCTAGTAGTGTTTTTTGCCACAGAGGCCACAAATTTTTACACAGAGCAACACAAAGACTTATTATCCAAGTCGGTCAATCCGTAAAATCTGTATTAACAAAGTTAATCTGTCTAATCCGATAGCTATCGGATCAGTATTGACACCCTTATCTGTGTGCAGCTGTTAAATCTGCGTAGGACAAGGTCCTGATCTGTATTCTAATTAGATGAAAGGGTGAAAGAAGCGAAGAGGAACCGATCTCGTCCCAAGACGAGAGAGCTACACGCAGTGAAAGAAGCGAAGTTCCGTGAAGCGAATGAAAGAAAATTTCAACTCGTCATGCAGACGAAACAAAGCATTTTTTCCAAACGGCCCTCGAATGCCCCGATAGCTATCGGGGGGGCCTTTGAGAAAAAAAACTTCAAAACTTCATTTTTTAGTTGAATTTCATCGGATCTGGATAAATGTACGTATAATCCATAACACTTTTCAGTAGCCGGTTGTCAATAATTTTCATATCTGCATCGGGACTGTCAATACCGTATTCGGGTGCTTCAAGTCGTAGTTTGATGGCTTGCGCCCTGTAAAATTGGCGATGTATTGGATGTTGGTCGGCACAGACATTATAAATACCCTTTTTGATTTCTTGCTCGATGAGCCTGACAATTATACCAATACAATCATCGAGCTGCACCAGATTCACCGGAGTACTGCCGCTACCCAAATTCTTTTTTCCGGCAAAGAATTTGCCAGGAGCTCTTCCGGGACCGACCAGCCCTGCAAGTCGCAGTATACAGACATCGAAAATATCCTTTTTACACAATAGTAGTTTTTCGCATTCAACCACGGCTGCAGCACCAGGTCTATCTGGATTCAGTGGAAATGTCTCGTCCGTCAATCCCTTTACTTTGCCATAAACACCTGTTGATGAGGTATAAATGATGCTAAGGTGTCTTGGCTGTTTTGTAATTATATCCAAAAGTTTAGAAATCCTCTCGCAATAATTAGCCGGCTCGGAAGGAGGAATAGTCAATACAAAAATATCCGATTGCCAAAACTCGCTGCCGATTTCGGGAATGCATACGACTTCATTATTCAAATCCAATTGATAAAAATTGATACCTGAACTAATGAAACTTTCAATTTTAGAAAGTTTTCTGACTGTCCCCTTAACATTAAAACCGCGATTTTGCAGCTCCAGCGCCAATGGCATTCCAAGCCAGCCACAACCTATAATTGAAATAGATTTGGAAGATTTATCCAGCATTTATTTCTGGTTTTCTTTCAGCATCAGCTCCAGGTATTCGAGCTTTTCTTTTTCATTTTCGCCATTTGACCAGCTGCTCGATGAACGGCTTTTGAGATTGCCGAGCAGGGTTGCAAACAATGAGTCTTTGCGTTGGCGTTCGGCCGAGTCGCGTTTTACCGATTTAGCCAAAATCTCTGCCTGTCGCGAGAGTAGGTCATATTCGGGTTTGTATATTCTAATTCCTATAAGTGTATCGCGCGAGTAAATATAGGTCTCATTCATCTCTCCGCTCTCAAAGTCGTAATAGTTGATGGCACCGTCTTTTTTACCTTTGATATAGCTAATCGTATCCGTTTTTCGAAAGCCATTTTCATGATAATTCATTTCGAAGCGGGCATAACCTTTCTCGTCGTCGTAGTCGATTCTGCGTTTCAATTGACCATTGTCATAATATTCCATAACAGATCCTATGGGAGTACCATTTGCCCACAATGCGGTATAAATGAGCTGACCGTTTTCGGCCCAATGTTTTTCAGTTCCGTTTTTTATTTGTCTTATAAAGTTTTGACGGCTTTTCATATACAGCGGTCTTCCATTATTATCAGTCCAATAGGAGATGACGGTATAGGAACTGTCGGTATCGACATACTGTACCTCGATATGTTTAAGGTTGGGCGCCGAAACTACAGTGTCGGCAATAAATTCACGACTGCTGCCGAAAAGATCGGAGAAGATGCAGGAACTGCTCGATAAAGCAATGACCAAAACGGGGACTAAGATGTATAGAATTTTCATAAACTGTCTCAGTGATAGGGCTCAGCAGCTAAAGATAGTGAGTTTTTTAATTTCTCCCCTTCCTTTGTCAAAAAAAAATCAAAATAAGGTACTTTCTGCTTGCAAATAAATTAGAAGTATGAAATTAGAAGTTCTTTCCTCTTGAAATCTTCGTCTCTTTACTCTTCGTCTCTACATTTCTTCGTTCCTAGTTTTACTGCCCTCATAAAGCTCATATTTCAGAAAACGGCATTCCAGCGCAGCATTGAAAAGTACCAGACGTTCAGCAGCCCTCAAGCCGATTCGTTTTACAGCATCAGGGTTTGAGCTTAAAATCCAGGCATTGTAGCCTTTGTATTTTTGTTTCAGCGCATCGCCAATTTCCTTGTAGAGCGCTTCAACATCTTCGGGCTTAAGCCTTTCGCCATAGGGTGGATTTATTATGACCGTACCTTGGGTTGTTGGCGCCTCTTTTTCTCTAAAATCGGCCTGAGAAATTTTTACAATGTCGTCAACACCCGCAGCTTCAATGTTTTGACGTGCTTCTCTGACGGAACGGCCATCGATATCGGAGCCATAAATACAGTTTTCCCATTCAATTTCAGCCTCCATCAGTTCGGTTCGGGCCTGCAAAAATAGTTCTGGATTGAAATTTTTCCAACTGTGAAAACCAAAAACCTTGCGTCTCAGGTTGGGTGCTTTGTTGGCTGCAAGAAGCGCTGCTTCGGTTATGATTGTTCCCGACCCGCACATAAAATCGACCAGTGGCGACTGTTTATCCCAGCCGCTCAGGAGCACCATGCCAGCTGCAAGTGCCTCGTTGAGTGGTGCAGCATGACCGCCACTTCTGTAGCCCCTGCGGTGAAGGGAGGGACCGCTGCTATCGACCGAAATAGTACATTGTTGTCCCGAAAGATGCACATGGATTTCGATATCTGGATTTTCTTTATCTATATTAGGCCTTTCGCCAGTCAGCTGTCTGAAATGATCGGCAATTGCATCTTTTGTTTTTAAAGCAACAAAAAGTGGCGTATTGAAAGCATCGTTGTTGTTAACAATTGCGCGCACAGCATAGGTCTGTTCCTTTCTGAACCAACGCTGCCAATTGATGGTTTTGACCAGGCTATAGAGCGTATCGGCATTTTTAACTTTTTCGACTGCAATAGGGTGCAGGATATGCAGTGCGGTGCGCGAGGCCATGTTTGCCTTATAGAGTGTCAGAAGGTCTGCATCGAAGCTGACTGCTCTTTTCAGTTTAATAATATTTTGAGCGCCCAGGTTTTTTAGTTCCTCGGCTAGCACTTCTTCCAAACCCTGAAATGTTTTAGCAATGTATTGTTCCATCGAAATTGTCGGTTAATAATATGATTAGCAAAACTAAGTATAAGCGAGCGAATAATTATTAAAAAGCCAATTTTTTGCCCGATCAGGCTGCTTTATCTTTGCTTTTTTTTCTTTTAAACAAGATTCGGATGCCTATTGTGGCTAAAGCTACAATTACAAAAACTCCAAAAAGCCTAAGTCCGGCCTTCGTAGAATCTAGAAAATATTTTAAATTTCGGCCACCATCCGAAGCACTTTCCGTTTGGTTTTTCCACTGAAGATAATTTGGGTTCATTAGGCCCGGACTGCCCGCACCGCGTTCATATTCCCAGTTGCGGGCGTAGTCGCCATTGTCGCTATCAAAATCTCTGAGTGCCAACACTAAGCGTACAGAATCTTTCGAACTGCCAATTTTATAACCTACACTGTCAACAGGTTCATCCTCGGCCGACCAAAGCTCAATCCGATCTTTTTTTCGATCCAATCCAAAGCTGAGGCCACCCAATACATTTTTTACTTTGGGATGTTGTTTCGTAAATTTTTCTTTTTCACGGCAGAGTAGCAGAAATTCTTTCTTTTTGATGTTGATGTCTGGAAAAGTATATTGATTATCAGTAGCATCTTTTAAGCTCCATCCTTTCAGATTTAAATCCTTATCAGAGCTGTTGTAAAACTCGATCCAATCGCCGGTTAAGGTATCGCGGCAAGAGATTTCATTGATGATTATCTGCCTGGCATTGGAATGTTCTTTTTTGATAAAAACTGCTTTAATCCTAACCGTATCGCTTTCGAATCCAAAATTTATATTTCTATCTGCAGCAGCTTTGCGCCCATTATATTCCCAATGCGAAAACCTGTGACCAAAATAGGGTATGGCTTTCAGCGCAAGATCGAGTTCTTTGAAATAAAAGCCTGAAAATCTGTTTTTTATTTCGATAATATCGTTCAGTTTCACCCTGCCTCCTCCATTAATATCGATCAAAAGTCTGACCTCTGGGCCATATTCTGGAAATGCTTGTTTTAAAAAAGTTTTCATAAATTCCGGTCGTTTGTCGGAAAATTCTTTCATTTGTTTTACCCTGAATTCCCAGTCGGAGGGGCTTAGTTCCCAACGATTCCAGTGTCTGGGCATTTCGGGCTTTATGAAAGCGGCCATACTTTCAATTTGTGCATTGAGTTTTGCAGGCAGCAGCGTAGTGTTCATGCGATCGCAAAAACGGGTGAGAAACTTTTTTCTAAAAATGCTGCTTTTCATCAGCATCCGCAGGTTGAAGGTACTCCAGTCGGGATTTGGCCAGGTTCCATCAGTGAAACTAGTCTGCTGTGCCAATGTGTTAAAATTATAACCACCTTTGCTGTAATGACCGAATCCGAAATCGGTATCAAAAAGCACCCATCTCCATTTGGCTCCCGGTTTTTTTTCCCGCCAGTATTTTACATTTCCGCCGGCATCCTGATTATCGGAATAAATTTGAATGACCTGAAATTCAATAAAATTGTTCAGTTCCATCATCTGATTCAATTCATCAAAATTCTTAGAATCATTCAGATCTTTTTTGGCCAGAAAAGATTGTATTTTCCTGTATTCATCGAGGCTGCCTGCTTTTACATAGCCTTTACCTTCGATTAGATCGAGGCTGTCGGGTTGAATGTTAAAATGCGCTTCGAAATAATGTTTCGTTAATTTTTCGCGCAGGTTCATCACGCCATGATATCTTCCATTGATAAAAACAAGTGCGGGACGATATGCTTGAACTTCGAGGCCCATTTCTTTACCTAAACCAGTGATAAAGGCATCGCGAAAATGTGTTTCACCAAAGTCGCTGCCCGAATTTCTAAGTACAAGTCTTTTGTATTTGTCAATTTTCTGATCAGGAAAGATAGGATGTTCAATATGGCTGCCCCCGTATTCGCTACGCGCATAGAGTGCAAATGATTTTTGTGGAAAGGCCCTGCTCACACCGCCAAAAATGCTAAGTCCCATCCTGCTTTTGAAAACTGAATAATGCAATTTTGAAGAATCGGAAGCTTCGAAAATTTCGACATTACAGAGTACTTCTTTATTTGAATAATAATTACTGCCTCTGTGCGGATATTCAGGTTCTGCACGCTTACCTTTCTGCATTAGACCGCTAACCGGGTCATAAAGAACTGCCGGATTAATTAAAATGGAAATTATTGGAAATTTAGTCTTGCTGTCATTTATAAAATAATGCTCAAGAAGCGTATTGCTCAATCTCTTTTCATTTTTTACAGCAATAGCCTGCAATACAGCGTTGCTGTTTATGCGAATAGGATTTTTATATTTTTTTGAACTCAATCCGGGTGGCCGACCGTCGACTGTATAAAATATTTCAGCTGTACTATCGGTAAAGCTGAGTTCAAGCATTTGTTCCGCCTCATAAAAGCCCCCTTTCTTAGAAACCACAATATCGGGCATAGCCTTACGCTGAGGATTAACCTGCGTAAAGACAAGTGCGCATTGTAGCAAAAGAAAAAGTAAGAGCAGCTGTTTCATAAAAATGGAAGCATAGTCAGTCAAAGAGCAAAGTTACAAATTAGCCAATTCAACTAAGTGATTTAGCAGGCAGCATTTTTTTTAAATTTTAACAATATTAATAAATATTGTTGTTTTTGAACGGCCTTACTCAAAACAAAAAAGTTTAAAAAATACTTGCAAAAGTGTTTTGAATGACCATATCTTTGCAACCGCTTTCGAAAAACAATGCGAAAACGTCAAAATAGATAAATTTCATAACAATTCAAAAACATATTGTGTCATGGCAGCTAGTGTAAAAATTTATAACAGCAATCCAATTCATTCCTGGGCAGTAGAAGACAGGCCTCGTGAGAAAATGAGTATTAAAGGACGAAATGCGCTGTCGGATGCTGAGCTGATTGCTATTTTACTAGGTACGGGTACCAAAGACGAAAATGCGCTAGATATTGCTAAAAACATTCTCTTTTCTGCTGAAAATAATCTGAATGCTCTTGGTGAACTAACATTAAAGGACCTGCAAAGGATAAAAGGAATAGGCGAGGCAAAAGCTATTGTAATTGCAGCTGCTATGGAATTGGGGCGCCGTCGTATGAACTGCGAAGCCGTAGACAGACCTCAGATAAAAGCAAGTTCCGACGCCTTCAGGATAATCGCCCCCATCCTTAGCGATCTGGGACATGAAGAATTTTGGATTCTTGTACTGAACAGGGCCAACCGGGTACTGGGAAAGGTAAAAATAAGCTCTGGCGGTCTGTGTGCTACGGTGGTTGATACCAAAAAATTATTTCAGCGGGCACTAGAATTTGAACGTGTCAATGGAATTATCCTCTGTCACAATCACCCATCAGGCAATCTTCAAGCAAGCCAGGACGATATTAATCTTACCCGTAAAATCGTGGAAGCGGCATTAGTGCTCGATCTCAGAATCTTCGATCATATTATAGTTGCGGGAACGGGCTATGTAAGTTTTGTCGATAAGGGGTTTTTGTGAGGAAAGTAGAGGAAAGAAGCGAAGAGGAAAGAGGAAAGAAATTTAATTTATGACAAATTTTTCGAGCCCTTTATTAAATGTATCGAAACTAAGCATTATTGCTATATCAGCATAGAAACATCTCTAAAAAAATATTTTAATTATTTTATCAAACTTAAAATCTACTTTCAGAATGGGAAATTTTGAAGATTTGCTAGCTTGGCAAAAAGCCAGGCAAACTCAAAAACAATTATTTACAACATTTTATCATACAAATCAAAATTGGTTTAAAGATCAGATTTTCAAAGCAATGCTATCTGTTAGCAATAATATTGCCGAGGGATTTGAGCGAAAAAGCCTAAAAGAATTTATTCGATTTCTCAATTACTCGAAAGCTTCATGCGGAGAGGTTAGGTCAATGCTCTATACAGCTGAAGATATGGGATTTTGTGACGCCGAAACAGCAAATTTTCTTAAAATACAGACTATCGAAATTTCAAAAATTATACAAGGGCTCATTAATTATCAAAAATCCAAAATCACATAAATGCATTTCAATTCAATTCAAAGCAGACTGCTCTTTTCTCTTCAACTCTTCCGCTATTTCATCTTTTCTCCCCCCGATAGCTTCCTCGAATGCCCCGATAGCTTCCTCGGTAGCAGCTATCGGGAGGGGGAGGGGCTACCGGGGATTACATCCTCTTCAAATCTTTCAATCTTTCCTCTTCAAATCTTTCCTCTTTCAATCTTTCCTCTTTAATTCTTCAATTCTTTCCTCTTTCAATCTTTCAATCTCATGAAAACACCACTCGTAATCACCGAAAACGAAGCACTAAACAAAGTACTTTTTGCAACTTTCAAATCATCGAAAGAAAGTATAATCAGAAATGAAATTTTCAGTTTGATGCTTGAAGCAGAAATGCAGCTTAAAATGGCTTATGACAGAAGCATCCCCTATGGTTTTGTGAAGAGAATGCAGAAAATACGGGGTATCTGGGCCCGACTGCAATCGACACTGCTTCTGTCTGAAATGCTTCAAATCAGCTCTGCGACAGCAACAGAAAAATGCCTGAAAAAGCTGGAGACTGTTCAAAAAATCAGTTTTGGACTCTTGCGCTATATTGAGGCAAGAAAGGCAAATGTGCAAGCTAATGCTGAAATCTAAAGCTAGAAGACTCCAACTTCAGACTTCAGACTTCATCTCGTCCGACAGACGAGACAGACTTCAGATTTCAGACTTCTAACTTATGATTTCAGATTTCTAACTTCTTCCCGATAGCTATCGGGATTCTGACTTCTGACTTCTGACTTCTAACTTCTTCTCGTCCGAAAGACGAGACTAACTTCTAACTTCTTCCCGATAGCTATCGGGATTCTAACTTCTAACTTCTAACTTCTGACTTAAAAAAACATTTTATCACTTTATTAAATATTTAAAATTATGGCTTACAAAAAATTTGAAGAGAACCTCAGCTGGCAAAAAGCCAATGAAGCAGTTGTTGAAATCTACCGCGCATTTCAAAACAGCAAAGAAACCTGGTTCAGGGATGAGCTACTTAAAAGTGCTGCAGAATCTGCAACACAAATTGCAAAAGGGCATGAACTCCAAACGGCGGCTTATATCGATTGCCTGCAAAATGCCCGCAACGGATTTACGCATTGCAGTTCATTATTGTACAGTGTTCAAACGCTGAAAATTCTGAAAGATTCAGAGGTTCAGCACCTACTTGACAAATTGTCAGATGCATCAAGGCTATCTTATGGTTTGTTAAAAAAACTGAGAGAGAAGTCTGCAGCTTAAGCGATGTAAAACAAAAAGGATTCCCCTTACGGAAAATCCTTATTGTTTTATTTTCTTAAACCTTTTCGAATTCCTATTCGGAGGCGGCTACTGCCTGTTCCTGTACAAGCAATGAAACCTTATTGTCCAACACTTCGATAAATCCGCTTTGGATAGAAAGGTTGATTAGCTCTTTGCTTTCGGAAGGAGTAATGAGTATGGTTCCAAAACCCAAGGAAGAAACCAATGCCGCGTGATTATCAAGCACTTCGAACTCTCCTTCTACACCAGGAGCACTTATTCTGTTCACTTTGCCTTCGAAAACCTTTTTATCGGGAGTCAGTACAATCAGATCCATTGTTAAAAATTTATACCGATTATGAAAAAGGGGGAATTATTCCTAGGAGTATTCCCCCCTGTAAAATTTTATGCGTTTGCTTCTTGGAGCAATTTTTCACCTTTGGCAATAGCCTGTTCGATAGTACCTACAAGGTTGAAGGCAGCCTCAGGATAATTGTCTACTTCACCATTGATAATCATATTGAAACCTTTGATCGTTTCTTTGATATCAACCAGCACTCCTTGAAGACCGGTAAACTGTTCTGCAACGTGGAAAGGCTGAGAAAGGAAACGTTGAACGCGGCGTGCACGGTGTACAATCTGTCTGTCTTCCTCTGAAAGCTCTTCCATACCAAGAATTGCAATAATATCCTGCAACTCTTTGTAACGCTGAAGAATGTTGATTACTTTTTGAGCACATTCATAGTGTTCTTCACCTACGATGGCGGGTGAAAGGATTTTTGACGTAGAGTCGAGAGGGTCAACCGCTGGATAGATACCTAAAGCTGCTAATTTACGGCTTAATACGGTTGTAGCATCCAAGTGGGCAAAAGTTGTTGCGGGAGCAGGGTCAGTCAAGTCATCCGCAGGTACATATACCGCCTGAACAGAAGTGATTGAACCACGTTTGGTTGATGTGATACGCTCCTGCATCATACCCATTTCAGTTGCTAATGTCGGCTGATAACCTGCCGCAGAAGGCATACGACCAAGAAGTGCAGACACTTCGGCACCTGCCTGTGTGAAACGGAAAATATTATCGATAAAGAAAAGGATATCACGGCCTTTTACTTCATTGGGGTCACCATCACGGAAATATTCGGCAATTGTTAGTCCAGAAAGGGCAACACGTGCACGTGCACCGGGAGGCTCATTCATCTGACCGAAGATAAAGGTAGCCTGTGACTCTGCTAATTCTGTCTGATCGACAGAAGCTAAGTCCCAACCGCCTTCTTCCATTGAATGTTTGAACTTTTCACCATATCTGACGATACCGGCTTCAATCATCTCGCGCATGAGGTCATTACCTTCACGAGTACGTTCACCAACACCGGCAAAAACGGACAGACCTTTATGTTTTTTTGCAATGTTATTAATAAGCTCCTGGATCAATACGGTTTTGCCAACACCAGCACCACCGAAGAGACCAATTTTACCACCTTTGAGATAAGGTGCAATTAGGTCAATAACTTTAATACCTGTGTATAAAATTTCCTGTGAAGTACTTAAGTCTTCGTAACGAGGTGGCGTGTTATGTATTGATTTGCGTTTCGAATTTTTGATTTGTGGAAGCCCATCAATGGCTTCACCGACTACATTGAAAAGACGGCCTTTAATTTCATCCCCGATTGGCATGGAGATAGTTGTTCCTGTATCATAAACCTTCATACCGCGGGTAAGACCTTCGGTAGAATCCATCGCTACAGTACGTACGCTGTCTTCTCCAAGGTGTTTCTGACATTCCAAAACCAATTTCTCACCATTGGGGCGAAAAACCTCCAATGCGCTCAGAATTTCGGGTAATTTTGAGTCTTTTCCAGAAAAGCTTACATCTATAACAGGTCCGATGATCTGTTTGATGTGTCCGATGTTTTGTGACATAATATGTTGTTGGACTTCAAATAATGAAATAATCTGTTTTAGTTGCCGCAAAGATATAAGTTATTACTAATAATCAAAAATAAAACTTTGTTTGTTTGAAAGCAAAATGAATTTTTCAAAACTTTTTACACTTATGAAAATTCGTCAAATTTAGCTTTTGAATTTTTAGCAAAGCAAAGAAAGAATTGTATTTTTGTATGATATTTAACAGGGCACCTAACTGTCCTAGCTTCAGAATGAAAACAAAAGAGGATATCCGTATAGCATTTTCAGTTTCAGGTGCAACCATTGCCAACTGGGTAAAAACCGGGCTTATACCTGATGGAAAATCCTTTTCAAATATCGGATACAATCAAATCGTGCATGATATCAATCTAAGCGGAAAACTAACTTCAAGAGCCAACAGATTTCATAGCCAACAAGATATTCCTGGCATAAACGCAGTTTTAAAAAGTGAAAATAAAACCCTGCTGAATCAATTGCTCCAGCTTTTTAACAAGCTGAACGCCGATAAATCATTGTCAATGCTTGCCCTCTGCCTGAGTGCATTGGAACAAAAAAAACTTATAGCACTTTCATATCCTAGCAAAAGCAGTAAAACATTTAAAATATCGGCAAAAAACGCTGCTTTTTCAACCTTTTTGTCTGAATGGGCTGCAACGAGAAAGGTTGATGAATTGGCAAATATTCTCCATGAAACTGCTCAATTTACGTTGCCCGAAAACGAAACAGATTTTTTAGGAGCAGTGTACGAATCGATGCGAAATTTGGGAGAAAAATCAAGATTGGGCGCTTTTTTTACGCCTCCTTCTTTGGTAAATGACCTCAACATCCCTTCTTGTGCTAAGGTGCTCGACCCCTGCAGTGGAACAGGAACTATTCTGCTCAGCATAATTGACCCATTGCAGCCACCAAAAGAAATTCACCTCAGAGATGTTGATGAACTTGCGCTGCGAATTGCCAAAGTAAATTTTGCACTTTTTTTCAACAGCACAAATGTTTTCATATCAATAAGCTGTGAAAATGCACTTAGTTGGAATTGTAATAAAAAATTCGATTTTATTGTTACCAATCCTCCCTGGGGGGCCGACTTCGATGAGCTTACAAGAACGGAGATATCCAGACATCATCCAGAATTTAAAAACGCTGACTCTTTCGATATTATCCTAAATCACGCAATTGAAAAGCTTAGCGCTAAGGGTAAACTTGTTTTTATTTTACCTGAATCTTTTCTTTATGTTAATGCACACTTGGCAGCTCGCAGAAAAGTTTTCAAAACTGTAGCGGCAATCGACATAAGATTTTTTGGCAATGCCTTCAAGGAAGTTCAGTCTAAAGTTATCAGACTAGAGCTGGATAAATCAAAAAAAAGCTTTTTTAACGTCTGCAGAAACAATCATTGTATTGAACTTTCTGCAGAACTGCTCGAAAAAAATAATTTCAGGCCGCCTGCAATCAATAGCCTAGCAGAAATGCAGCTGCTCAAAAAATTACTTTCAAAAAGTTCTGGTCGCCTCAGTTCCTGTACATTTGGATTGGGCATTGTAACTGGCAATAACAAAAAACATCTATTGAACGATAAGCTGATCGGAACTGAAGCAATTTTTACAGGTAAAGAACTTCATCCATTTGCTTTTTCTGATGCACGTAAATTTATACTTTTTAACCCGAAACAGCTGCAACAGTGCGCCCCCAAAGATCTTTACAGTAACCCTAAAATCTGTTACCGTTTTATTTCCGACAAATTGCAAATGGTCGCCGATAATAAAGGCGTTTTGGTACTGAACAGCGTCAATTTTTTTATTCCGCCTGCAAAGTATAACCTTAAAGCACTGGCTGCTTTTTTCAACAGCCCGATTTGTAGTTTTTTGTATCAAAGGCTTTTCAATTCAGTAAAAGTATTGCGCAGTCACCTCGAAAATATGCCTTTGCCAGATGCCTATTTCGACAATGAATCAGCTTTGGAACAATTGTATAAAAGCGCTGAAAATGGAAACGATGTGAAACAGGAACTGCACAAACTGACCTGCCTGATTTTTGGAATTGATGAAAAAGAGTTTGATATTGTCAACATTCAATACAGCTCCTGATCATCTCCGTATGCGGAATTCCATCTTCGAGATATTCTTTTCCGGTTGATTCAAATTCAAGTGAACTGTAAAATTTCAACAAATAGGTCTGTGCTGATATTTTTATATCCACTTTTCCGAAAATGCTTTCACAGGCCTTAATCGATTCGATCATCAGCAATCTGCCAATTCCGCTATTCCTGACTGCACTTGATGTGATGACCCGGCCTATTGAAATGTAATTCTCGTAAGAAATTCCCTTAGGGACAATGCGGGAATAAGCGACAAGTACGTTGTTTTCATCGAAACACATGAGATGATAACAAAAAGGATCTCTGCCGTCGAAATCGACATAGGGACAATTTTGTTCCAGCACAAAAACTTCCTGACGGAGCTTTCCGATCTCATACAATTCCCTTAGGGTCAGTTCGTCAAAATATTTACAGGTCCAATTCATAATGCCGAATTTTACATAGATTTGCACAAAAGTACAAAATAATTCCATGTTCGAATGAAAGCTTTAGATTCTGATGATATCAAAAATGAAATCCTGAGCGGCGATGAAAAACGCATAGCTTTGGCGCTAAGACGGGCAAGAGATTTTGACTTCGATGCAGATAGATTTTACGCTTCAGTGCTCGAAATCTGCAGTTTTCTTGAGCATGAAAACAAAAAACTGTACAGCCTGCCCGGACTTAAAGCGGAAATTGATGCTTATGGGCTGAGGCTAAATAATATGAATTTAAAAAGCATACCAAGTTGTTTTTCAGCCTTGCGTGATTTAACCGTTAGGATTGACATCAGCAACAATGCGTTTTCTGAATTTCCAATTGTACTGTTGGAATTTAAGCAGCTGAAACAATTGAATCTTTCGAATAACAAGTTTACTGAGCTGCACGAAGGTTTTGCTAATTTTACCATCTTAGAAGCATTGGACATCAGCGCAAATGTTTTTGTAAAGTTACCGGCGATGCTTGCTCAGATCGAAACACTTAAGTCCTTATCTGTCAGTTGTTCAAATCTGTTATATTTTCAGCCCCCTTTGCCAAAAAATCTGGAAAAGCTCCGTGTAAATTTCACCAAAACAATTTCTTTTCCGGAAGCGCTTTATGCTTGTACTTCACTGAAAATAATTGAGTTGGAAGGCATTTCGGAACTACCCGAAGGAATTAAAAACTTTGAAAAACTTGAACTGCTTTGCATTCGCCGCGCTGGTTTGGAAACTTTGCCCGAATCAATCTCAGCATTGACAAATCTAAAGAAATTGTCGCTCTGTAATCTACGCTTGCTGAATAAATTACCCGAGGTAGTTTTTGAGCTGCAAAACCTTGAAGAACTTGATATGAGCGGTTCTCCACTATTGGAACTACCGGCAAAACTGCGGCAGATGAAAAACCTTAAAAGCATCAATATCAGCGGCTGCAGCGATGACATCACTCTTGGGCATTGGAAAAAAAGATGTGAAAGCTGGGGGATTAAAATGGCTGACTAAATTAAAATTGGCAACTATTTTATAATTCTCACCTCAACCCTTCTGTTTTTTTGCTGGTCATCTTCTTTGATAGCATTTGGGTAGAGCATTTCCCAATTTCCATAGCCCTTGGAAATAAATCTTTCTTTTGAAATTCCCTTCTCAGCCAGATAGTTGCAGACAGTTTCAGCCCTTTGTACCGATAGTTTGTATTCCTTAGAATCGATGCTTACCGCAGGCATATTGGGCCCATTTATATGACCTGCAATTTCTATCGATCGGTGCGGGTTGTATTTCATAAAGCGGGCAATTTTGTCGCAAACGGCATAGGAACTACGATACATAACTGCTTGATCTCCATAAAAACTGATGTTTTCGAAAATCGCCTTATTACCTACAATGGCTTTTTTTAACTTAATTTCTATCTTTAAATCTTTGCCTGTTTTTTTATCAACATCAATAGTACTGAAGAAATGGTCTTTGACAAAAAAATCAATCGTTTTGACAGAATCGGGCACGGTAAAGCTGAGATTACCATTTTTGTCCGTTTTTAATGTGTCGGATTCTTCACCGTAAAAAACAAGAATCATCGAGTCGGCAATAGTTTCTTTGGTCTGATCATCCAATAAGTTTGCGCTAATGCTAATGCGGTTTTCCGGGATAGTAAGCTTTTCATGAAACGCTAATTTGGTGTAGCGATTTTTTCTACGACCCTCAATATTTGCATTATCAGCTAAAGGTTTGTCTTCACTGAAATTATAAACTAGGTAGGTTTCTGTTTAATTCAAACTCGCTTTTTGGTTACATATTTTAATTTTAGGATAATTTTTTGTCTAACTTTCTAAAAAGTCGGATCAAAATATGTTTTTTTGCACTTAAATCGTAATTTGGTCTTGAAAAAATTGATTGTAATATAAAATCAAAAATAAAATGAACTACTCTGATAAAGTAAAAGAATACCTGATCGAGCTTGGTTATCAAATCGATAAAGAAATTCCTGAAGAACATATTTTTGTCATCAGCAACGAAGACAATGCCGTAAATAATATGGTATTGGACTGTGAAGACAATCTGCTCATTATTGAACAGAAACTGGTAGATGTAACTGTTGACAGCCCGGCCCTTTGGAAAAAAGTTTTACAGGCCAACAGATCACTCATCTACGGTGCCTATGTTTTGGACGAAAGTGGCAAACACCTCATTTTCAGAGATACGCTGGAACTTGAAAACCTTGACATAAATGAACTGGAAGACTCGCTCAATGCACTGGCGCTTGGACTGGTTGAAAATATTGACCTTTTACTGACGATTGCAGGTGAAGAAAAAAAGTTTTAAACTAACATTCGAACTAAGTGAAATTTGAGCTGTTTAGATTATTAAAAAATACTTATGCTTAAAAATAACATTCAAGATGCGCTCAATGCCCAGATAAGTCTCGAGGCAAGTTCATCTGCTACTTACCTTTCAATGGCTACCTGGTGCGACCGTCAGGGATTGAGCGGTTGTGCAGCTTTTTTCTATGCACAGTCCGATGAGGAGCGTATGCACATGCTCAAAATTGTTCATTATATCAATGACATGGATGGCTTGGCCATTATTCCACCTGTTGATAAACCAGCTTCTGAATTCGAATCCATTCAGATTATTTTCAAAATGGTTTATGAGCAAGAAAAACATGTAACCGATTCCATCAACCGACTCATGACCCTCAGCCAGGAAGGTCACGACCATGCTACCACCGTTTTTCTGCAGTGGTATGTAGGCGAACAGCGCGAAGAGGAAGCTTTGGTTCGTGAAATTTTGGATAAAATCCGCCTTATTGGCGATGGCTCGCAAAGCCTTTATTATATAGATAAAGAATTGGAGCGTATCAATAAAGTACGCGCTGCTGCCGAAGCTGCCGGTGCTGATGCAGGAGCAGAAGCTAAGGCTTAAAAATTTATTTAAAAAGATAATATACGGACTGTACGCGTTAAGTGGCAGTCCGTTTTTAGTTCTACATTTTGCGCTGTGTGTAAAAAAAACAAAGTTCGTCCATTTTTCTTTTCTTTTTTACTTTTTTCATCGCTATAAAAGTAACAAAAAATCTACCGGAACTATAACAATACCTTTGCCAGCCGATGCGGCTTCGTACAGAGGGAATCGGTGCCTGCGGCGCGTTTTTCCAAAAGGCTTTAGCCATAAATCATCTCAAATCGATAGATTTTTTCTCTTTTCTCCGTGTGAGCATAAAAATTCAAAGTTCGTCCCTTTCCCTTTTCTTTTTTACTTTTTTCATCGCTAAAAAAGTAACAAAAAATCTACCGGAACTATAACAATACCATTGCCAGCCGATGCTGCTTCCATACGCCGCTAACTAGTATCAATCTTATAAAGGTAGCAACAGCGAACTATCCCCAAAACTCAGAAAGCGGTATTCATTTTCCATGGCAGCTTTGTAAACCTGCTTCCACTTGTCGCCGATGAGGGCAGAGATGAGCAGTATCAAGGTTGATTTTGGCTGATGAAAATTGGTAATGATGCCCTTACAAATTCGGAAACGGTAGCCCGGCACAATATAAATGGCGGTACTGCCCTCCAGATTTTCCAACTGATGGCTGTCCATGTATTCTAAAACAGCGGCAAGTGAGGCTTCTTTTGTAATATCGGCCTCATGCTCATAAGGAAAATACTGACTGATCTTAAAATCCGAAATCCTGTTCTGCAAAAGCCCTACCCCAAACCAATAAAGACTTTCCAGACTGCGCATGGCAGTAGTTCCAACCGGAATAAGAGGTCCGTTATGCTGCATGATATGGACTATATTCTGCCGGCTGAAAAACATTTTCTCGGCATGCATTTCGTGCTCCAGCGCATTATCGGCACTCACGGGCTTGAAAGTACCTGCCCCCACATGCAGGGTGATAAATTCTTTGGCAAAGCCTTTGATTTCCAACTCATTCAAAACATTTTCGGTAAAATGAAGTCCGGCAGTGGGGGCAGCAACCGAGCCTTCCTCATTGGCATAAACCGTCTGATAGACTTCGCGGTCCTTTTCCGTAGCCGATCTTTTTATATAAGGAGGAATGGGCATATTGCCAATTTCGGCTAGTATTTCTGCAAATAGGCGCGAATCGGGCCATTCGATGCAAATAATATCATTTTCGCGGTCGATCCAACTGAAACGTATGTTATTAAAAACAATTACATCCTCTGACTTCCAGCGTTTTTTATTGCCCACCATACATTTCCAGTGAACCTTTCCCGATACGCCCATGGTTCTGATGACCGAACTAAAAGGAAAAGTTGGCTCGAGCAGAAAAATCTCTATCTGTGCGCCACTTTCTTTTTGAATTTTCAATCGGGCCTCTATCACTTTGGTCTGATTGAAAACCAGCATAGATTCGGCTGGCAGCAAGCCGGGCAATTCGTTGAAATGATAATGTCCGATTTTGTTGCCTTGCAATCTTAACAGTTTAGAACTGTCGCGCGGTTCGACCGGATAGAGCGCAATTCGCTCATCGGGCAGTTCGTAATCAAATTCGCTGATTTTTATCTCTTCAGGCAGCATTGTCTATTGTTAAAATTAAAGCATTAGCTATTAGAAACACAAAATTATAAACTGCAATATCAAAATATAGCATTTCTGTCTAACTTTACCATATTAAAAAAAATAATACTAATTATTGTTCGTCAATACTCAGGCTATATCATTCAGACATTTTTTATGCAACACATTAAAAACATTATCTTCGATCTCGGTGCTGTTTTGCTCAATTTAGACATGAATAAGACCGCCCTTGCTTTTCAGGCGCTTTTCCAAAACAGGGAGGCGCATGACATTGCACTAGGAAGGCTACAAAAAGTTGCTTTTTTTGAAAAGTTCGAGACCAATGAAATCGAAGAAAATGAATTTGTCGAAACGCTCAGCATCGCCCTCGACGGACAAATTGGCAGAGATACAATTGAAAAAGCCTGGTCTGCCATGCTGCTCGATATGCCGGCTTATCGCATCGAAATGCTGCGAGAACTAAGAGAAAAAGGTTACAAACTCTATCTCCTGAGCAATATCAACAGCATACATTTGCGCGATGTATATGCCATTGTACGCAGTGAGCACGGCGATTTAGACTTCGATGCACTATTCGATAAGCCTTATTATTCGCACCTCATCGGCAGAAGAAAACCCGATGCCGATACTTTCCGTTTTGTACTGCAGGATGCCGGAATTGATGCTGCAGAAACACTTTTTATAGATGACAATTTGGACAATGTAAACTCGGCAGAAACAATCGGCATACATGTTGTTCACCATGAGCCAAATTCTGATATCAGCACATTTTTAAATAATTATCTGAAACACTAATATGTACAAACAAATCCAATCTGTTTTTCTGCTTTTTTTTCTTAGTCTGGTTGCTGCATCGGCCCAGGAAAAGCCAAATAATATACCCGATAAGCTCGACAATTCCCTGCTTTGGGAACTGAGCGGCAAGGGCATTAAAAAGTCGTACATTTTTGGCACCATTCACATGATCAGTGAAAAAGATTTTTTCATGGATGACAGAACGATGAAAGCCATCAAAAAGTGTAAAAAAATGGTGATGGAAATCGACATTAGCCAGAGCTTGCAAATGGGCATTCAACTCATGGCACTTTCTGGAATGAAGGGCGGAAAAACCTTGGCCGATTTTGTTAGTGCCGAAGATTATCAAATGGTAAAAACCTATTTCCAGAAAGAAGCTAAAAGTGCCGAAGCGAAAATGCTGCCCTTCGAAATGATTGAAAAATGGAAACCTATGTTGCTACAGTCTTTCCTGTATCAGGATATGATTGAGGGTACCATGAAATCTTATGAAATGGAATTACTCAGTATTGGCAGCGAAAGAAAAATGAAATTCGATGGCCTTGAAACGGTTGAAGACCAAGTTAATGTATTTGAAAAAATTCCCTATGCCGATCAGGCTAAAGCTTTGGTTGAACTCATCAAAGAAATAAAGAAAGATGCTAATAGCGGCAAAGCCGAATTTAAAAAACTGCTCGATTTGTACCTTGCTCAAGACATTGACGGTATGGTTGTCATGTCGGGCGAGGAATTTTTTGGCGATCTCGAAAACGGTGAGGCTGAATTATTGACGAACCGCAACCTGAAATGGATTCCCAAAATCAAGACCATGTCAAAAGAAAAGCCTACTTTCTACGCAGTGGGTGCTGCGCATTTGGGTGGTCCAAACGGAGTAATAAGGTTGTTGATGAAAGAGGGCTATAGTCTAAAGCCGATTAAATAAGGAAACTTACATCGTCCAGACTGCTATGATCTTGTCCGCTACCTTCTTGCCCAGCTTCATAAATGGTTTTTCAACAAAGTAATACAATAGGGTTGCTGTTATAGTTGTCAATAATATGACAGCTGCAATTCCAAAAACAAAAAGGGCCGTTTTGTTACCATTAAAAGCAGGCAGCAGTTTATCCCAATAATCGTAAAAGGCTATTACAAATACCCAGTGTGCAAGATAAATTCCGTAGGAAATTCGGCCATAAAACTGTAAGAGTCCAAGCCGAAAGAAATTCTGCGCAGATTTGAAATGCAGGGTATAAAGCAGAAATAAAGCCGATGCTACTCCTGTGATAGTGTAGAAATCGATTTTCAGGTAAGCCAAAATGTATTTTAAATTATCATAACTGCCAAAAATACGGTCATTGGTTCTTACCGAAAATAGCAGAATGGATAGTAACAAAATCGCTATTCTGTATTTATATAAAAATGATTTTTTAAAATCCTGACTAATGATTTCGTTGTAGAAAGCTGCAATGAGGGCACCTAACACAAAATGGAAAAAGAAAAATCCAAGGATATAGGAAGCTAATAAGGAAGCTACCAATAAGGCTTTCAGCAATTGTCTGTTATACCTTCCAACAATTATGATAAAAGGCATCAGAAAAGACATGTTCAGTTCAATGCAAAGCGTCCAACCGGGGAGAAAAATACTGTTGTAGCCCCTGAACATAAAAAACTCTTCCCAAAACATTTCTTTGTTATAAATAAAGAGGGCTAAGAATCTTTCAAAGCTCAACTGATGTCTGTTGTAATATAAAAGGCAAAGCAACAAGGCTACAATAAATCCTGGAAACAACCTAAAAATCCTGTTGACATAGTATTTGTTGATTGCCAAAGGTTTAGTATCGTTCTGAAAATAAGCCCAACTCAACACAAATCCGCTGAGCACAAAAAAGAAAGAAACAGCATCGTTGGCATTAAAAATATAACTCAATACCTGATTTATCGGATTATCTTTAAATTTCCAGTTGATAAAATGACCCACCAAAACCATCATTGCAGCAATTCCACGCATTGCATCCAGATAATCGAGTCTGTTATTGCTTAATTCTTTGCTCATAAAATTCTTAAAAAAAATACTTTATAAAATCCTTAAAAAGGAAGGCTGTTCAAATCAACATTTCCACCAGTGATAATGATGCCAATACGCTGCCCTTTAAAACGTTCTTTTTGTTGTATCAATGCTGCAAATGGAACGGAGCAGCTCGGTTCAGCGGTGATTTTGAGCTTCTCCCATATAATGCGCATCGCTGAAATTATCTCTGCCTCAGATACTGTGTAAATCTCATCGAGATTATCTTTAAGGATGCCAAAAGTCTTCTCTCGAATGGTCGTTCGTAGTCCGTCGGCAATGGTATTGGTTGTCTGATTTTCAATGATATAGCCTGCCTTGAGTGACCTGTAAGCATCATCGACCTCTTTGGGTTCTGTGCCGATGGCTTTTGTATTGGAAGAAAAGGCTTTCAGTGCCAGAGCAGTGCCACTCATGAGTCCACCACCTCCAATCGGGGCAAAAACAGCATCGAGCGCATCGACCTGTTCCAAAAGTTCAAGTGCTGCACTGGCCTGCCCGGCAATAACATTATAATCGTTGTAAGGGTGTATAAAATAGGCTCCTGTCTCCGCTACTACTTTTTCAAGCGTAGCTTCTCGGTCGGCCGTTGTAGCTTTACAGTCGATTACTTTCGCGCCCATTGCCAGTGTTGAATTTCTTTTGATTGCTGGGGCATTATCGGGCATCACAATATAGGCAGGCACACCCAAAATCTGCGCAATTTTGGCAACTGCCTGCGCATGGTTTCCCGAAGAATGGGTAGTGAGCCCGTTTCTGCGTTGTTCTTCTGTAAGCGCTAATGCTGCGGCTGCAGCTCCCCTTATTTTAAAAGCGCCGATACTTTGAAAATTTTCGCATTTAAAATACACTTCTGCCCCAATCATTGCATTGATATCAGGATGTGAAAGTACAGCTGTATTGTTGATATAAGGCTTTATGGCATTGTGAACCAATTTAAGGTCTTCACCATTTGGCACATTTTCAAAATAAGGTATCATATAAAATAGGTTTACCAAACTTAAAACATTTAATTAGTTTCTAATTTAAGGTAAATATCCATTTTAAAAACAAGAATATTCCGAAAGGCACTGAAATCATTTTTCGTTTGACAAATATTTTGTTAAGAAACTAAAAATCCTTTACTTTGCGCTCGCTTAAAGCTTAGCGATTATAAATAAATGCTTTTCATTGCAAAATTCGCTGATTAAAAGTCAGATAATTATTTAAAACAATCTCTATTACTTCATAAAACAAAACAAACGAAACATGGAAATCTTAGTGTATCTGTTGCCTATATTTGGGCTTATTGCCCTTGTTTATATGACGGTGCTCTCTTCATGGGTAAGTAAACAAGACGAAGGCGAAGAAAAAATGGCGAAGATCGCTAGATATATTCAAGAGGGCGCTTTAGCTTTCCTGAAAGCGGAATATCGTATTTTGTTTTTCTTTGTTATTGGGGCAGGTATAGCCTTGGGGGTACTTTCTGCTTTTGTAGAAACAACCCATTGGTTCATCGTTGTTGCTTTTGTCATTGGCGCTGTTTTTTCGGCACTTGCAGGAAATATTGGTATGCGCATTGCTACTAAGGCGAATGTACGTACCACTCAGGCGGCTCGTACTAGCCTTGCCAAAGCACTTGATGTCTCTTTCAAAGGAGGTACAGTAATGGGTTTGGGTGTAGCCGGTTTGGCTGTATTCGGATTGAGCGCTTTGTTTGCTATCTTATTTTATTGGTTTATGGGTGGACAATGGGAAGGCCCTAATGGCGGCGTCCCGGGTATGACAATTGTACTAGAAGCCCTTGCAGGTTTCTCTTTGGGAGCAGAATCTATCGCACTTTTTGCACGTGTAGGTGGTGGTATTTATACTAAAGCTGCTGATGTTGGAGCTGACCTTGTTGGTAAAGTAGAAGCAGGTATCCCAGAAGATGATCCTCGTAACCCTGCTACTATCGCCGATAATGTAGGTGATAATGTAGGTGACGTTGCCGGTATGGGTGCCGACCTTTTCGGTTCTTATGTCGCTACTGTTTTGGCTGCAATGGTTTTGGGTAACTATGTAATTCGTGATAATGGTGTCGATTTAGCCGATGGATTCGGTGGTCTTGGCCCAATCTTATTGCCAATGCTGATTGCTGGTATGGGGATTATTTTCTCTATTATTGGTACTTTCTTTGTTCGTATCAAAGACGATGGCAAGGCGAAAGAGGCGGAAGTACAGGCTGCACTGAATATGGGTAACTGGTCTTCTGTTATCTTAACAGCGATTGCTTCTTTCTTTGTAATCAAATGGATGTTGCCGGAAACTATAAAAATGAAAGTTTTCCATGCGGGAGAATTTGGATCTTTGGAAACGAGCTCTTTAAATGTGTTTTTCTCTGTATTGATTGGTTTGGCTGTAGGGGCACTAATCTCAATGATTACAGAATACTATACAGGATTGGGTAAAAAACCTGTTTTAGACCTTGTTCAAAAATCTTCTACTGGAGCCGGTACGAATATTATCGGTGGTCTATCTTTAGGTATGATGTCAACGTTCTTACCCATCCTAATTTTTGCAGGTGCTATCTGGGGTACTTATGAATTAGCTGGTTTCTATGGTGTAGCAATTGCTGCTTCTGCGATGATGGCTACAACTGCTATGCAGTTGGCAATCGATGCATTCGGTCCCATCGCTGATAATGCGGGTGGTATTGCAGAAATGAGCGAATTACCTAAAGAAGTTCGTGAAAAAACAGATATATTGGACTCAGTAGGTAACACAACTGCAGCAATTGGTAAAGGTTTTGCAATCGCATCTGCTGCTTTGACGGCTTTAGCTTTGTTTGCAGCCTATGTTACGTTCACTGGAATCAACGGTATCAATATTTTCGATGCAAAAGTACTAGCGGCCTTATTTGTAGGCGGTATGGTTCCTGTTGTTTTCTCTGCCTTGGCGATGAGCTCTGTAGGTAAAGCGGCAATGGAAATGGTCGAAGAGGTACGTCGTCAGTTCCGCGAAATTCCAGGCATTATGGATGGAACAGGCAAACCTCAATATGACAAATGCGTTGCGATTTCTACAAATGCTGCTTTAAAAGAAATGATGTTGCCTGGAGCTATCACTATTCTTACGCCTATTCTTATCGGTTTCGCTATGGGGCCTGAGGCTTTAGGAAGCTATATGGCAGGTGTTTGCGTAAGCGGTGTACTTTGGGCACTTTTCCAAAACAACGCAGGTGGAGCATGGGATAATGCCAAAAAATCTTTCGAAGCAGGTGTTATGATCAATGGCGTAATGACTTATAAGGGTTCTGAGGCGCACAAAGCTGCCGTTACCGGGGATACTGTAGGTGATCCTTTTAAAGATACTTCCGGCCCTTCTATGAACATCCTTATCAAACTAACCTGTTTGGTAGGTTTGGCAATTGCACCAATTTTAGGTGAAATCTACGGAACTGGACACGCAGAACCAAAAGAAGAAGCACCTAAAAAGGAGGAAGTAAAACCTACAGGCCAAATCAGCAATCCTGAAAAAGACGCCACAACATACAATTTGAAGTAATATTGTATTAAAGAATATTCCAATGAGCTGTCAGTATTTTTTTACTGGCAGCTTTTTTTATAAATATTTTTCCGATTAAAAAAATATTTATAAATTTTTTATTTCAATGAAACTCAGGCTAAATCAGTGTTTCAACCATTATCAAACTTTTACTTCAAAAAAAATAATAATTTTTTTTGCTTTTTTTGAAACCTTTGAAACTTCTTTGCGTAAAACTGAGCATAATCACTTTTTAGAATGACATAAATCAAAAAGTGCAAAACGCCAAACCAACAAAAAGAAAAAGTTCTACTTAGAAAATTCTAAGGTCTAAATATAACCAAACCAAACGCCGCCTTTTTTTCACTTTTATAATCTCATAAGATTATGGTTATATTCTTAGACACACTTAAACTTATTGTATCCTTTATCCAAGGATCTAATCTTAGTTATATTCCTTCGCGACTGTCTTACAGCCGAGGTATAGCTTATTATTCCAACACAGCTATTTTATAGTTCACGCTATTGAACAATTGCTTTCAAAATGAAAGTCAATGCGGCATCGCTATGTCCGTACTCAAAATTTCCAACTCTACAAGCAAATTTTTTTACCAATAAATCAATAACAACCATGAAAGTTTATCAGATCATTACGCAACTTTTAATTATTGCAGTACTTAATATAATATTTATTAACGCTGTTTATGCACAAAACCAAAACATTCAACCGAACACAGCAGGGATTAGCAAACTGGAAAGAAATTCAGAAATTCAAAATAATCCTTCCAAAGAAATGATCATCGAGCGTACCAAGGAAATAGCGCAACAAATAAACTTAACAGTCTCCTCGCTTCGAACAAAACTTAACAACCAAAACAATAGAGAAAGATTTGACAGAGATTTTGCAGGAACACTTTACACAGAAAGCAATAGCATGCTACCGGCCATAAAAATCAAAGAAGTTTTACACTCCAAACAGTCAATCATTCTTGAACCAGGAACAGACCTTAAAGCCGCAAACAACTTGTTAGAAATGCTGAAAAATATCGAAAACCAACTGAACTAATTCCAAATAAACCAATAAATAAGACTAATATGAGAAACTTTACATCTACACTTATACTTTTTCAAATCCTTATCAGCGCTGTAAATATTAATGCTCAATATTGCGGAGCTGCAACATCAAACGTTGCAATTGCACCAACTACAACAAGCCAACTTACAGCATCATACAATTCAGGTAGAAGAGCCTTTAGTTTTACTGCAACTGCAGGATGTACCTATGAGTTTTCAACCTGTGGTCAAAGTTCTAATGATACTTACATAAGACTTTATGCTAATGGAACAGGTGGTGCCCTGCTGGCTGAAAATGATGATTTCTGTGGTACGCAATCAACGCTTCAGTGGATTTGCCCTGCAAATGGAACTTATTCAGTTCACTTGTCAAGATATACATGCAATACGCTTAATGCTACTACCCGTATGTCTTACAGAGTTGTTGGTTGCGCTCCACCTGCTCCTACATCCATCAGCGCCAGCACAGGAAGCATTTGTGCGGGAGCCAATACAGCTGTAACACTCACAGCTAATGGCGCAAACGGAACTGTTTATTGGTTTAATAATTTCTGCGGTACTACAGGACAGTTTGCAACCGGCAACAGCGTAACAGTTAATCC
>CAMDAB010000014.1 GCA_945888475.1 Saprospira grandis DSM 2844
CTGATTTTTCTTTCAGTAATTTTTTTGTCATCGGAATACTCCCAACTTCCATAAAGACTTTTCTCTATTTTCTGAAGACCAAGATTTTCCATTTCTCTGCTGCAGGAACTGAATCCCAAGAGGCAAAACAGGCTGAGGGTTAAAAATAATGTTTTCATGATTGGGGGGGTAAATTTATTGTTTTATGATTTTCTTTGAAATCGGATTTTCACTATCTGATTTTATACTTAAATAATAAATACCGCTTGACAAATCTGAAATATCGAAGTCAAGAACCTGTGCCTCTGAAAATTGTTTCTGTAGTAATACTCGCCCATTTATATCGGTAATAATAGTATTTATAGAACCTTTTTTTATCCCTAAATCAATGGTTACAGGCCCATTACTTGGATTTGGATATACCAATAAATTTGTTTCAATTGCTGATAATGTTTCAGTAGACGAAACAGTGCCCATTTTTGCCAAATGCGGAAGCGGTTGACCAAAATAGCAGCTGTCGAAACTTCCACCAATAACCAGTTCACCATTCAAAACCAAAACAGATTCAACAGGCTTACTAAAAAGTCCCAGAGGCTCAATTGTATTATCCAAAAGATTATATTTTGCTAAATTGTTGCCGTAAAGGCCTATCATTGCTGCACTTGTAAAAGTCCCGCTTAAAATGAGCCTTTCATCAAATAATTCCATAGCATTGATAGTTGCTGAACTGTCAGTAAAAACTGCTGCCGGAATCAATCCGCCAAGTTGTGCATTGGCCAAACGGGAGACTGCAAAGCTTTCTCCACGGGCTGTTCCTGAAAAATAGACAGCATTGCCGATTGTTTTGATATTGCGGACAGTATCGCAAATCTCATTGCCAAAAGTTTTCCAATTTCCTGTGTAGGCATCTCTTGCAATTATGTTTTTTGCAAAAATAGTACTATCGGGAAGGCTATTACGGTGTATTTTTACCGAGTCGAAACTGCCACCATAGAAGTATAAGTATTCATTACTTGACCCATCATAAAAATTTTCCATATCCAGCACGATGCCGTAAACAGTTGCCTTCTTTTCCCAAGTGCCATTGCCGAGCAAATACCATATTTCCTGAACTCCAGGTATAGAACTGTGACTGATAGCCAATTCCAATTTATGATTGCTGGAAAAACCCTGTCCGATTGCAGTTCCAACTGCAGCTGTACGACTGGGAATGTTATAATAGGTCCAAACTGTATCAAAATGTGCAGCAGGGTAAAGATTGCCGCCGTTTTCTATACTTCCTGCCACATTGACGCCATTATAATTGCTGTAGAGGCTTGATAGTTCACCCAAAAGTCCTCCGCCTAAACATTGCATAGCGCCGTTTTCATAATAAGCAATATTGCTGCAGGGCTGATTGTCCGCATTGTTAAAATCGCCGATGAAAATCATTTTGCCACTGCCGGAAACTTTTTCACAGATGGCATAAACAGGACCGTCAGTTCCATTAAGAACAGGAGCGTAATTGTTGCTTGGGAGATAACCCGGTTGTATCCAAGCCAGTTCTTCTACTTTGAAACCATTTTCAGCAGCCCATTCTGCAACGCCTGCTGTTTTTATATCATGCAGATAATCGAAATTATGTTCTTTTTGAATTTGAAGCGCGAGACCGCCATAACCGGAAGCCAGCATCAGATATCCGACAGCACAGTGTGTACCTTTATGATCAATAAAATAAGGACGACGCTCAGAATGGCCGATATTTTGAGGGAATTGTACTGCTTTTGCATATTGCTGCAAAGTATCGAGCAGGGCCATTCTTTTCTGAATTGCTTTGCGCTCCAAGCCTTCAGTAGAGCACATTCTCAGTGCTTTTTCCACAAAATGCAAATGTGCAGAAATGCGCTCAATGTCATTATTAAAACTGAGTTGTACATTGGGAGCAGCCTCAGGGTAATGCTTCCATTCCTGATTTACTTCGTAAAAATGCTCAAAGGCCGGACGTTTTAGCTCCGGTTTCAACGCAAAAAGTGAAGAAATGGATATAAGAAAAAATAAAAAGATAAATGTGTAATTATATCGCATAGCATCAGATTTTTAGATTGTTGATATTTTTTATGAGAATAACGTATGAAACGGAATAATTGTAATCAAAGATATAATTTTTCTAACTTTAATAATTTGCTAAATATGTTAATTCAGGTTTTTTATCAATTCTATTAGTTGCTCAAAATCTGGTTTTAGGTCGTAAAAAAGTTCTTCATTCCTTTTTCTCATTTCCCGAAACACTGATTCTTCCGTTTCCGGAAAATTTCTCAGTACTTCATACAATTCCGATTGGCAATGATAATTGTCAGGGTTTTTTTCTACCGCTTCCTTTGCATACATTAAGGCCTGATCGAGATGTTTATAAACCCTGTTTCTATTGGCCAGCATCAGTGGAATTTTATAGCTCTGACTGCCCCGATTGTGCGCCTTTTCCAGCAGCGGATCCATCTGTTCCGATAGGATGTCTTCTCTAGTCCGACTTCCTTGCCAGCCAATTTTAAAATAATAAATTGCTTTGGCAATTAGCAGTTCTGGATTGTCGGAAGACTTTTGCAGGAAAAAGTCCAAATCCTTCAGCAGTTCCTGTTCGTCAAGCAACCAACTTTGTGGCTCATCAACTGCCTGTATGATATATTCCAACGCCTTATCATAATCATCAATTGCCGGCTCCCGATATATTTTCGACAGCAGGTGTTTGCATTGTAGGATTACATTGTTCGGCATCGCTTGGTCTGCCTTGTTTTTTGGAGCAGCATCAATACAGATTTTCAGAATTTTAATGGCAGTTTCGAAGTTTTTGTTGCGGCTATAGTAAATTGCAGCTTCGTGTAAATAGCTCAGTGCTTGCAGGAAATTATCATCAAAGCGATAGCGTTTAATGTTATTGTCATCTCTGCAAGCTTCAAGATTTAAGATGGCCAAAGATTTGTAATAATTGTGGAGCTCTGCTTCTTTTTTGGCCAACTGAAGAAAGTAGATTTTATCTCTGGCAAAAGGTTCCTTGCTGGCATCAGAGGCCAAATTGGCCGAATCGATATAAGCCAGCGATTTATCCATATCAAATTGCTCATTATCGATATCGATATGATAATGACAGAGGCTCAGTTTGTGAAAGACATTGATGCGGAATGAATTATCAGTACTCAGTTGCAGCGCCTTTTCAAAATCTTCGACTGTTTTGTTAGCATTGCTATAAAAAAAATGAAAATTGCCACGCAGAAAATAGAGTTGCGCATTATTGGGTTGCAGGGCAATGAGCTCATCGAGCTGAGCCGCAGTCTCGCTCATCTCTGCGCTCACTAAGGTTTCATTATCATTGTTTACTGACCTGTAAATTTCAATATTCAGTGTTCTGAGATCCTGATAAACTTTTTCATAAAGCAGCGATGGATTATGGGGATCCTTCTCCAGCTTTTGTTTCAGTTCCAGTTTGCGTCTATTTTCCGCAAGTCTCAACATTTCTGGGTCGCCTGGTTGTGCATGGCATAAAGTGATACAAAATAAATACAAGTACGATAAAATATATTTCATGTGTTTCTAAAGCAAGTATGTTGATACTAATTGTTTTGCTGTCAGATGCTAATAATTGCTATTTTGGCGTTTTGGTATAATTTAAAGAAACACTTTACATTGTCAACATTCATTTTTGACTAATTCTTTTAAACTTATGTAGCATTTTCAAAATAGTTTGAGTAATTTTGCGGCGACAAAAATTATCATTACAATAAAACAAAAGAAATGGCTACCAACAGAACCTTCACAATGATTAAACCCGACGCAGTACGTGACGGACATATCGGTGCAATCCTGAATCAAATTACAGAAAATGGTTTCAGAATTGTTGCAATGAAAATGACTCAGCTTTCAAAAGCCTCTGCTGAAAAATTTTACGCAATTCACAATGAAAGACCATTTTTTGGCGAGTTGGTAGAATTTATGACATCGGGTCCAATTGTAGCTGCTATCCTTGAAAAAGATAACGCAGTTGAAGATTTTCGCAAACTAATTGGTGCTACAAATCCTGCACAAGCCGAGCCAGGAACCATCCGCGCCCGTTTTGCTAAAAGCATTGGCGAAAATGCTGTTCATGGATCAGATTCCGATGCTAATGCACAGATTGAAGGCAATCAGCATTTCAGCGGTTTCGAGCAGTTTTAATGCATAAGTAAATCAATCAAAAACCTCCTTTCATTCATTTTGAGAGGAGGTTTTTTGATTTTATGCTGTGAAGAGAAAATCAATCAACAAATCCTTATTAACTTCCTCCCCAAACAATTTTTTGAATCCGAAATCGGTAAGAGGATTAATATATTTTTCTTCAAAATGCATATTATTTTCTATTAGTATCATGCAAAAATAAGGATTTTCTACGGCAAGTGCAATTGTTTTTTTGGACTAGATGTCAGTAATATTTTTTAGATGACAGAGTCTGATTATCTTTACATCGAAAAAAAAGAGGATGAAATTTACACTTGAACATACAGATAGCAAATCCAGCGCAAGGATTGGAACCTTGGAAACTGCACACGGAAATATTCCAACGCCAATTTTTATGCCCGTTGGTACTGTTGGAACTGTTAAGGCAGTACATCAGCACGAATTGGTGAATGAGATTGAAGCCAAAATTATATTGGGAAATACTTATCACCTCTATCTAAGACCTGGGACTGAAACCCTTGAAAAAGCCGGAGGATTACATAATTTTATGGGTTGGAAAGGCCCGATACTGACCGATAGCGGTGGGTTTCAGGTGTTTTCGCTTGCCCATCGCCGTAAAATTAAAGAGGAGGGTGCTACATTTGCATCTCATATCGACGGGAGTAAACATCTTTTTAGTCCCGAATCGGTCATGGATATTCAAAGAAGTATCGGTGCTGATATTATCATGGCATTTGACGAGTGCACGCCTTATCCATGCGATTATAAATATGCCAAAAATTCGATGGAATTGACTCATCGTTGGCTTGCACGTTGTTATAAGCGTTATAAGGAAACCGAGCCGCTTTACGGATACCAACAAACACTTTTTCCTATTGTACAGGGCTCGACATACAAGGATTTAAGAGTTCAATCGGCTGAAACTGTAGCTAATTTTGCCGATATAGGTATCGCTATCGGTGGCTTATCGGTAGGTGAACCAGCAGCGGAAATGTATGAGATGACAGAACTTGTCTGTGGCGTTTTACCTCAGGATAAACCGCGTTATTTAATGGGTGTTGGCACTCCAGCCAATATACTGGAAGCTATTTCGCTGGGTATCGACATGTTCGACTGTGTAATGCCTACACGCAATGCACGTCACGGTCTGCTTTTTACAAAGGAAGGAAAAATTAATATTAAAAACCTGAAGTGGAAAGACGATTTTTCACCAATCGATGCCGATGCTCCAAATCATAGCTCTCGTTATCATACAAAGGCTTATCTTCGGCACCTCTTTGTAGCTAATGAGATTTTGGGTATGCAGATTGCAACTTTACACAATTTGAGTTTTTATCTTTGGCTGGTAACTGAAGCCCGAAAGCGTATCAAAGATGGTAGTTTCAGCGAATGGAAAAATATTATGATGCCTAAATTGGAACAAAAGCTTTAGAAGTCTGAAGGTAGAAGTCAGAAATTAGAAGGTAGAAATTAGAAGTCTGAATTTAGAAGTCTGAAAACACCTAGCACTCCGCACTAATTCACTGTTCACTTCGCACAATTTACTTCGCACGCTTCACTTTAAAAGTACTAGTCCCTAGTACCTAGCCACTCCGCACTAGTCCCTAGTACCTAGCCACTCCGCACTAGTCATTAGTACCTAGCCACTCCGCACTAATTCACTGTTCACTTCGCGCTGTTTTAATAATATCTTTCCTCTTTCACCCTTTCATCTTTCACCCTTTCACCTAAGTACATTAAACCTGATATTAACCCCAATACTACCATATCCAGAAATAACTGGGCGCTGTAGCGCATGACGTGGAGTGACTGGCCAAATTAGTCCGGTTTGTGCCGTTAGCTTAAAGTTTTTGAATCCCTTTCGGTAAGTGACTGCCGGTTCCAGATAGGCTAGAGGATTATAGGTTACATTTTTGACCAGTTGGTTATAATGATCTGTAAAATTGCTGTGGTGAATAACCACTGCGCGCATACTGATGGCAAAATCAGTGTCATCAAAGTTGAAACCAAGGCTTGGCTGAATGTACCAGCGATGATAAAATGAGGATACATTGAAACGAACCTGCATGGGGATTGTCTGCACTAAATAGTGATAATCAAGATTTCCAGGGCCATAACCAAGCGCCACATCAAGTTTAATAGATTGTTCTTCATCTAGCCAGCTGTAATAGCCTGCCGCAATATCAAAACTTTTATAATTGCTTAAACTATCTTCCTTAGTTTTTTTAAGTAGAAACTGGGCATTGGTACTAACATAAAAATTATCAGTCAATGCATAGGACAACTGCAGCTCAGCACCCGAAACGCCCCATCCACCGGCAATCTGAGCATCACCTGCTTCTTCGTGTAAGGGCACATTCAAAGTTGTAGGTTTATACAGACTGTTGCATGAAGAAAAAAGAATAATGATGCTCAGGTAATACAAGTGTTTCATTGCTTTCTAAGGTTTTAATATTTTTTTGTAGCCATCCAAATCCGATAAGATTTCAAGGGATTTAATAATATCCGGATCGTTTTTGATACTGTTTTGTATTGATCCAATTTTCAAGTGAGCCTGTAGTGAAATTTCCTTTTGTAATTCAAACAGAATCAGATTTTTAAATTTAGATAGGCTATTCATTTTTTCTTTTCTCAATTCAGTTCTAATCGCATCTATTTCTGTATTCAAATCTGTTGAACTGCCTTCGGTTTTGGCTTTCTTGGCTAATAAATTGAGTGATTTTTCTGTTTCGCTGACAAAATTAAAATTATTTTTTTCGAGATAAGCACTAAACTTATCAAAAACCGTAGGCTCGAGCATAAATTCATCCGGACCTCCAATTTTGTTATTTCTAAGGTAATCGACCGCAAAATAGAAAAACTGTTTGTCAGACCTGATTTTTTTGAATAATTCTTCAACATTCGCATCTGTGCTTTTAATATCTGGGAAGATACCTGCACCATCTAAAACCTTACGCCCATTTTTAGTTTTGAAAAATGCTCTTTCTGAATCTGGTACTGATATTGCCTTGCCATCTTTGTAAACTAATGACTGAATACAGCGACCGCTAGGTAAATAATATCTGGAAGTGGTTATTTTTAATTTTCCGCCATATGGTAAATCTTTGGTGCTTTGTACCAAACCCTTGCCAAAAGATTTTTGACCCACTATAACAGCTCTGTCCAAATCCTGCAATGCGCCCGCAATAATTTCGGATGCTGAGGCAGTACTTTCATCGACTAAAATTATAAGTGGTATTGCTGCATCAACAGCCTGATTTGAGGTTTGGTAACTGGTTTGGTTATCCTTATCTCGCCCTCTGATTGAAACAACATTGCTGCCTTTTGGAAGAAAAACATTGGCCACACTTACTGCTTCATTCAATAATCCGCCGGTATTTCCGCGTAAATCAAAAACAAGTGCCGACAATTGATTTTTTTGTTTCAGCGTACTCAAAGCCTTGGCAACATTTTTTCCGGCATCTTCGCTGAAAGTACTCAACGCAATGTATCCGACATTATTTTTGAGCATACCGAAATATGGAACATTGTTGATATAAACTTCTTCTCGGGTTAGTTCAATGGTTTTGTTAACTCCCGCACGCTGATATTCCAATTTAACCTTAGACCCTGCACGTCCCCTCAAAATATTACTTACAGCATTTATGCTCAGCGATTTTAATGATTTTCCATCGGCTGCAAACAGAATATCTCCAGGGCGAAGTCCGGCTTTATAAGCCGGTGCATTTTCAAAAACTTCTGTAATAACATTGTAATCATTATCAAGAATAACACTCGTGCCAATTCCTGCATAATGACCAGCCATGTTAGACAAGAATTTCTCTGTTTCACTAGCCGGAATATAGACTGAGTATGGATCGAGCGATTGCAGCATGCCTACCAAACATGCTTCCATCATTTTTTCAGGATCGGTTTCGTCTACATAATTAGTATTTACATCTCTGAAGATATTGGAAAACAACTCAAGATTTTTAGTTATTTCAAAATCGTTCGTCAGTGTAGTGGCAAGGCCTAAAAATCCAGAGATTAAAACAGCAAAAAGGAGTAATTTTTTATTTTTTCTCATTGTTTTTCAATTTATTTTGTTCCGGCCGACAGCAATGATTTGAATTTCTTTTCATCTGCAAAAAGCTTAATGGCTTCCTGTACATCTCTATCTCTTTTGAGTCTTAGCTGAATCTTTCCTTTTTCGTAATAATATCGAGAAACGATTTCTTCTTCCAGTGCCTCTCTTATGATTTTGAGATTTTTTTCGAGATCAGCTTTTTTTTCTGATTGAATCTTATTGTATAATTTGTCAAAACCATTTTTCAACTGATTGTAAATTCCTTCTTTTTTAGCTGTTGTAATGCAGGAATCCAATTCTTTTTCAGCATCGAGTGGATATTTGACCTCGGCTCTGTTGATATAATTTAAAAAATCGTTAAACTCCGCATCCGTTAGCTGGAATTTTTCAGCTGAAATAATAGAATCGTGTTCGGCCTGGTAAAGATTGGCATAATCGAAGATGACTTTGTTATTTTGAAGGCTTTTCAATACTGCGCTGTTATCATTCGAAAGTACAAACAAATCGGGCGATAAGCCACCTCCATCATTTACTTTACGGCCATTTTTTGTGAAAAACATTTTTGAAGAAGTATCTAATTTTTGGACTCCTTTACCATCGAGATAATCCAGTGCCTGTATGCAGCGGCCGCTCGGTATATAATACCTAGCTGTTGTGAGTTTTACCTTCGAATTGTACCCAATGTCATAAACATTTTGAACCAAACCTTTCCCAAATGATTTACGGCCCAAAAGCAATCCACGATCAAGGTCCTGAATAGCTCCTGCAACAATTTCTGATGCTGATGCAGAACGTTCATTGATAAGTACAATAAGTGGAATTTTTAAATCGAGCGCTTCTGATTGAGTACCAAAGGGTTTGTCCCATTCAGCAATCTTCGATTTGATAGATACGATTTCTTTACCTTTGTCGACAAAAATATTACAGATTTTAACTGCTTCAATCAAGAGTCCACCGCCATTATCCCTGAGGTCGATAATCAGTTGTATGGGTTTGTGTTTTTTCTGCAGCTCTTTCAGCGCATCGGCAATATTTTCTCCGGCACGTTCGGTGAAGGTTGTAAGAACGATATAAGCTGTATTTTCATCGATCATATCGTAGTAAGGAACATTCTTGCGCTCTATTTTACTCCTGGTCAGATTTAATTCTTTTTCTTTACCATTTTCTCTGCTTCTTAATGTTACGGAAACCTGTGTACCTTCTTTGCCATGCAATGATTGTTCAATGTCTTCAAGGGCTTTGCCCTTAACTTTTGTGCCATCGATGGCAATGAGTTCATCTCCGGTAAATACGCCCGAAGAGCTGGCTGCCGACTCTTCAAAAACTTCCGATACCACAATTTTGCCATTATGTTCTATGATACTGAAACCAACACCGTCCCAAAATCCTTTGAAATTGATTCTGGCTTTTTCCATCTGATATTCTGAAAAATAATTGGTGTAAGGGTCGATAGCTGCCAACATAGAATCTATACCGTTGCGCATCAACAGATTTGGATCTGTTTCATCTACATAATGTTCATTTATAGCTCTGTAAGCTGCTGAGAATATCTCCATACTCTGTGCCAGTTTTACAAAACGGTTCCCGTCGGTAGCCATCCAGACAACAGCCATCAACAGAAGTCCAAAAATGATAAACTTAGGTTTTATTTTTTTCATTGATCAGTTATTACAAATTATTAGATTACAACGATGCAACCTCCAAATTTACTTTATTTTTATAGAATATCCTTGTCGTTTGTTCAAAAGATTCGGTATAGTCCGATACAAAAAATCTTTTGGTTGGTTCTTCATCCGATTCATTACGCAGGTTCTTTAATTTTAGCAGGCGGCCTATTTTCTCTGTCACAGAGTCAACTGAATCATAAACAGCAACGCGGCCTTTATAAAAAGATTCAATTTCGGGTCTCAGCAGCGGATAATGTGTGCAGGCAAGCAATAGTGCTTCTATGTCTTCAAAGTCAGGATAAGTCAAATATTTGTGCAGCACGGCATTGCTGATGTCATTGTTAAAAAATCCCTCTTCAATCATTGTCACCAAAAGACCTGCAGCCAAGTTAACCACCTCAATTCCAGGTTTTAGTTCCATAAGCTTTTTGCTATACACATCCGATCTGACCGTAGCTTTGGTAGCCATTACACCTACTTTTGCATAAGATTTCGATGAAATAAGCTCAACCAAGGGGCTGATTACATCAACAACCGGAACCCTGTTGCCGTATTTCTCCGATAAAAGTTCGTAAGCTGCAGCCGATGCAGAATTACAGGCAATTACAATCATTTTGCAGCCCTTTTCCAACAAAAACTCAGTAATTTCGATGGCATATTTCTGAATAGAATCAATCGATTTTTCACCATAAGGCAGATGCGCAGTATCGCCAAAATAAAGAATCGATTCCTTTGGAAAGACTTTGCTCACAGATGAAGCCACTGTTAGTCCCCCAATGCCTGAGTCGAAAATGCCAATAGGTGCTTTGCTCATAAAAATTAATATAAAATTCAAGTCTCTACTTCCGTTCAATTTCTGTAAATATACATATTTGTGGAAATATTCTTCAAAGATAGTTTTAGATTAATAATCTTTAACATGCTTGAATCTTTTTTGTAACTTTGAAAATTAAGAAAAAACAAAAACGCAAAACTATGAAAACAGCCTTCGGATTTTTATTGTTATGCTGGACTTCCTGCATATTTGCTCAACAAATTACGCACGGACCTGTAATGGGCGCAATGAGTGACAGTGGTTTGCGTATGTATTTACGCAGCGATTCTGTACGCAGTTTTACCATCGAAATCGATACGGATAGTTTTTTTACAGCGCCTTTACAGTTTCAAAATACTACCCTGGCAAGTCTAGATAGTTCCGTGATAACAGACATCAGTGGCTTGGCTGCCGATACAAAATATTACTACCGCGTTTTATTCAATTCGGTTCCAGATATAAAAAAAGGCAGTTTTAAAACCTTTCCAACAGAGGGGCAGCCAGCAAATTTTAGCTTTGTTACTGGCTCTTGTCAGGAAACAGCCAACATGAAGGTTTATGATGCGATACCTACGCACAATCCTTTGTTTATGGTTCATACAGGCGATTTTACCTATCCTAGCTATCAGTTGCCCAGTGCATATCCTTCGCAGTGGTATACTATTCCCTGGTCTTATCGCAAAAGATATGAGGAGCAGGTGATGAAAGAAAAACTGATTCCCAATGTGCCTCTAGTTTATATGCCCGATGATGACGATAATTTTGGAAATAACCGTACCCATCATGTACGTACTGCGCATACAGGAAGTGGATCTACTGCAGTCAGTTACTTTATTACTGACAGTATATATCCAATCGAAATAGAAAATTGTTTGCGTGGCTACAGGCTTTTCTTTCCAGGCTACCCAACAGTGGACACAACTGAGGGGCATTATCATAGTTTTAAAGTCGGAAATGCAGAGTTTTTTGTACTCGATTGTCGCTCGATGGCTGATGCAACCTTCAAAGCATACCGAATTGATTCTGTAACGAACCGTTGGGTTTACGATCCGGCACCTACACACAGTATCATAGGTGTCAATCAGCGCAATTGGTTATTGAACGGACTTTCTAATTCAACAGCCGATTGGAAATTTATCGTAAGTGGCGTGCCTTTTAATCCCAAAATCAGAAGAATTATTGAAGCCGGACTTACTGTTCAAAATATTGTGTTCAGTATTGCCGGTGAAAGCGGTACCGGTCTTAGACTATCTGCATCCTTTGCAGGATATTGGGGTGGTTATCCAAATGATGTGGAGGCACTGACTTCCCATATTAGTTCAAATGACATTAGCGGCGTTCTTGTGGTGAGCGGAGATACGCATCACAATGTCATGGACGATGGAACTAACTCGGTTTACCCCGAAATTAATGCCAGTGGTTTGAGTGTCACAACAACTGAATTGGCTTATCAGATTGCTCAATTTGCTCCGATTTTGGGACAACCTCCTGTACGCGATTCGCTCTGGAATGGCGGTGGAAATGGATTGAACAATACCAATTTCTTGAATGGTTTTGGCAAAGTGGAAGTTTTTGGCAGTGATTCGGTTCGTTATTGTATCATCGATGAAGACAATGTAGCTTTGAGTTGTATGACAATTTATGCTGATGGTTCTGTGTACAATCCCACTTCAATTAATCAGGCCGGGCCGCTTTCTGCAGCCGAAATGTCGGAAATGAATATATTTCCTAATCCTAATAATGGTGAGTTTAATGTTGAAGTAAAAAGTCGTTACAGCGATGATGCAGCTGAGCTGATTTTGACAGATATTGGTGGCAAAGTACTGCAACAGGAAAAAATTGAGCTAGTGGAAAACCAATCGCAGACTTTTTCCTTTAAAATAGGCTCCGATATCGCAAAAGGTACCTATTTTGCTGCCATCCGAAATCGTCAGGGCGCTGTAACTGCCGTAAAAAGTTTCCAGAAAATATAAGAATGAAGGATTTTGAATCATATCTCAGCCCCGGATTCTATACAGACAGTGATCATCCTGCTGTGATTGATTATGTTAACAAAAAAACAATTGGTCTTGAAAGTATTGAGGATAAGATTGTTGCTTTGTACAAAGCGGTAAGAGATGACTTTAGATATTATCCTTATCATTTGATTCTAAAACCTGCTGCGCTAAAAGCAAGTCATCTACTGACCAAGGATTACGGATACTGTGTTGAAAAGTCAAATCTATTTGCTGCCTGTATGCGAGTGCTTTCTATTCCATCAAAACTTTGTTTTGCCAATGTTAGAAACCATTTGGCAACCGAAAGGGTAGAGGCATATCTGAAAACAGACCTAATGGTTTTTCATGGATATGTTGAGATTTATTTGAACGAAAAATGGCTAAAAGTTACCCCTGTATTTGATACGTTGATTTGTGAACGATTGGGCGTAGCTGTTTTGGACTTTGACGGCGAAAATGATTCGATTTTTCAGGAATCGGACAAGTCCGGAAATCCTTTTATGCATTATGTGCATTATTATGGCAGTTTTAGTGATTTGCCCTTCGATTTGTTTGTCAGTGAGTTGAAAAAGCATTATCCTCACTTGTTTGAAAAGAAAATACATACTGAAAAAATAATCATAGATTTTTGATGAAACAGAGTTTCAGCCTTTACGAATTGAATCAGCATTTGCGAAGGGTCATTTCATTTAACATGAATGAACCCCTATGGATTCGTTGCGAAATTTCAGACCTGAATCTGAACAGAGGATTTGTATATCTTTCATTGGTCGACCGTGATGAGCAGAAAATTCGGGCAAAATCGAATGGGATGATTCGGCCTCGCGATCTCGAACAGATAAAAAAGACCTTGGGCGACGCTGTTTGGTCGATTCTGAAAGCAGGGCAACAAGTTATGCTTCAGGTTTTTGTGGAATATACCGAGTTGTACGGAATTACACTTTCGGTAAGAGATATCGAAACCTCATTTAGCATCGGTCAGTTGGAACTGCAACGTATGCAAACCTACAAAAGGCTTCAGGATGAACAGTTTATCGATTTGAACCGACAACTCGATCTTTCGCCGGCGCCTCAAAGGATTGCCGTCATATCAAGCAAAGAAGCCGCCGGTCTACAGGACTTTTTACAGCATCTGCACAATAATCCGCATCGTTTTGCATTCAAAACTGAACTTTTTCAGGCAGCTATGCAGGGTGTTAATTTATCACATGAAGTTGTGATGCAAATTGAATCTATCGAAGCTCAGGCCAAGGATTTCGATTGCATAGTTATTGTAAGAGGCGGTGGTGCTAAGTTGGATCTGATGGGTTTTGATGATTTCGAGGTCTGCAAAGCAATTGCAACCTGTGAATTGCCCGTACTTACGGGGATAGGACACGATGTGGATGAAACTTTATCAGACCTTGTTGCGCACAGTTCTATGAAAACGCCAACTGCCGTAGCGGATTTTTTGGTGCAATCCTTGCTCAATTTTGAATCTGTTTTGAATAGAACAGCCATTGAATTACAACAAATTGTTCAAAAAAGATTGATGAATGAGACCCTGAAGTTGGATAATCTTTTTAATCGCTTTAATTTTGCTATTTCATCAGCCATCAAGTTTGAGCAGCGAAATCTCGATATTTTGGAAAATAAATTAGAACTTCTTTTACCCGAGCATACGCTCAAAAGAGGTTTTGCAATGATTTATGATGAATCGGGCATGCCGCTGAGGTCAATTTCAGAAATTAGTGAAAATCAACAGCTGATACTAAAACTTAGCGATGGTGAAATTGTTGTAAGAGTTGAAAGAATATAAAAATGAATAAAGTTTTGCTCACAGGAGCCAGTGGTTTTTTGGGTTCTTATATGTTGCGACTGCTTTTAAAAAAAGGCTATGATGTAAGCGCTGTTCGTCGCAAAGATAGTTCTATGGCTATTTTAAATGATGTTAGCGACGCCGTTGAATGGATGGAGGGCGATATTACAGACCTGTCTTTTCTTGAAGAGGCCGTTCAAGGCGTCGATTATGTGTATCATGCTGCTGCAGCAGTTTCATTCAACAGTAAGGATAAGGATAAAATGATGTTCGTGAATGGAACAGGTACCGAAAATATAGTAAACGTCTGTCTCGACAATGGAGTGAAAAAACTCTTACACGTAAGCAGTATCGCTGCTTTGGGACGCAAAGAGAATATTACAAAAATTGATGAAAATGCGCAATGGGAAAATAGCCCGCTTAATTCCGATTATGCCATCAGTAAATTTAAGGCTGAATGTGAGGTCTGGCGGGGTATTCAAGAGGGACTCAATGCTGTAATTATAAATCCCACACTCATCATGGGTGCAGGTTACTGGCATTTGGGAACCTGCAAAATGTTTAAACAGGCCGACAAAGGACTTAAGTTTTATCCAAAAGGTGGAAATGGATTTGTAGATGTACGCGATGTAGCAGAAGTTTCGGTAAAATTAATGGAATCTGAAATTAGCGGAGAGCGATTTATCGTTAATTCCGACAATCATTTATTCAAAGATGCATTTAGCATGATGGCTAAAGCTTTGGGCAGAAAGGCTCCATTTATTAAAGCGCCCGACTGGTCAATTGAACTGATGTGGAGAGCCGACAGTATAAAATCGACACTTTTAGGTGTAGAGCCATTGATAACCAAAGAATTGGCACGAGGCCTTCAAACTTTTTTTCAATACGATAATGCTAAACTTTTGAAACATATAACACATAATTACAGAAGTTTACAGTCAACTATTGATGAAACTGCTGCGCTATATTCAGAAAATAAAAAAAATACTCACCCATTTGGTGTTTTAGAATTTTAATTCAAAACAATGCAATTACAAGAAGCTAAAGATAAATTTGTACAAGCCTGGGGCAATTTCAGCTCTAGTTGGGGTATAAACCGTACAATGGCGCAGGTACACGCCCTGCTTTTGGTTTCACCCAAGGCCCTTAGCGCCGATGATATCATGGAAAGTCTCGGAATTTCAAGGGGCAATGCCAACATGAATGTTAGAGCACTCATAGAATGGGGGTTGGTCAATAAAGAAAATAGAAATGGCGAGCGTCGCGAGTATTTTATGGCTGAAAAAGATATGTGGACAGTGATTCGTCAGATAATCATTCACCGTAAGAAAAAAGAATTGGAACCGGCACTGAACCTTTTAGAGGAAGTACAAAACGTAGCTGAAGAAAGTAAAGAAAAAGAAGATTTTGTTAAAATTATAAGTGAAATAGAAATGTTTAGCCGCAAAGCTGACATTCTGCTCGAAAAACTAATTGAAGCAGAGGCCGAATGGCTGATGGGAACTTTTATCAAAATGATCTGACATGCCAGATTTTAGCAAACGAAGTAATGAGCCTGAGATGATGGATGATCTGAATATGGAAGGCGAGGTTCTTGCTTCGACCCTTCACCAGATAGCTAATGTAAACAGATGGTTGGGTGGCACTGCTTTAATTCTGGATGGAATTAAAAAGATTCTCAAAAGAGGCAAAAAATCCGAAACTTTAAAAATAGCAGATTTTGGCTGCGGTGGTGGCGAAATACTTCGCGAAATAGCAATTTGGGCCAGGAAAAATCAGATTAAAATAGAATTAACTGGCTTCGATGCCAATGCTTATACAATAGCATACGCCAAAGCGCAATCGGCAGCCTTTTCCGAAATTAAATATGAACAATTAGATATTTTTGAATTCGATGCTATTCAAAATCATTTTGATATTTCACTATGTAGTTTATTTTTACATCATTTCGGGAACGAAGAAATCGAAAATATTCTAAAAAAACTATACATTGCATCATCCAAGGCTGTTTTAGTAAATGATTTACAACGTTCAGCAATGGCCTATAACTTGTTTGCTTTGGTGACTTTTTTATTAAATGCATCAAAAATGGTTCGTCACGACGGACTTTTATCTATTCGGAAATCCTTCAGGAAAAATGAACTGAAATCATTTGCCGATACTGTTTTGGTAAAAAATTACTCCATAAGATGGAAATGGGCATTTCGATATGAAATGCTGCTCCTGAAAAACTAGAAAAACAATGTTCCCAAAAATTCTTGCTACAAATATAGCCTTACCACCCTACACCAGAAGCACTGAAGATTCCATGCCCTTTGTCGATGCCTGGCTGAGTCAGCACCCCGATGATAGATTTCGCGAAAAGGTGAGAAGACTTTTTAAATATGCCCAGGTCGACCGCCGCTACTCCATTATGGATATCGATGAAGTTTTCAAAGAAACCAGCTTTGAAGAAAAAAATACTTTTTTCAGCAATGCTTTTATCGACCTCACGCATGAGGCGCTGAAAGGTGCGCTCGAAAAGGCGAATCTGCTACCAACGGACATTGATTATATTATCACTGTCAGTTGTACAGGTATTATGATTCCGTCAATTGATGCCTATCTCATCAACCTGCTAAAAATGCGTCAGGACATTGTTCGAATGCCTATCACAGAAATGGGTTGCGCTGGTGGAACATCTGCGCTCATTTACGCATACAATATCCTCAAAAATAATCCTGGCAAAAAAGCTGCTATCATTGCTTTTGAGTCGCCCACAAGTACCTTTCAACATCAGGACTGGGATATGGCAAACATGGTCAGTGCTGCCATATTTGGCGATGGTGCTGTTTGTGCCATTTTGGGTGAAAGCGACGAGCTAAAACCTGCAATTCTCGATGGAGAAATGTACCATTTTTACGACGAAATCGGAATGATGGGATTTCATGTATGTAACACTGGTCTGAAAATGATTTTGGATAAATCAGTTCCGGAGAAGATTGAAACTCATTTTCACGATGTTTTATTCTCTTTTTTAAATAAAAACAATCTAACCATTGAAGAGGTAGAACATCTAATTTTTCACCCCGGAGGCAAAAAAATTGTACAGATTGTCGAAGGTCTTTTTCATGAACTTGGCAAGAATATCGATGAAACAAAAAATGTTTTGCGAGAATATGGCAATATGTCCAGCGCGACAGTACTTTATGTCCTCGATCGTTATTTGCAAAAAGACATTCCAGCAGGTGATTATGGCATGATGCTCAGTTTTGGACCGGGTTTCTCGGCTCAAAGGTTGTTGTTGCAATGGAGAAAATAAATTTTAGGAATAACTTTTAAGCCTTTTAATTTAAGTTAGTTATTGGTATTACAAAGCAAATAAAACAGTCCTTTGAAAGCTTGATTTTAAATGGGATTATAGCTTCATCAAATCTCTCATACCAAAAATGCCTTTTCTGACAATAAGCCATTCAGCAGCTAAGATAGCTCCAGATGCAAAACCCTCGCGACCTTTGGCGATATGGCTTATCTCGATATCATCGATGGTAGAGTGGTAGCGGATAATGTGGGTGCCGGGTACTTCGCCGATTCTTTTGGCAATGATGGGCAGTTTGTCGGCTGGAATTTCATTGGAATCTTCCAAAGTCCATTCCTTATAGCCCTGATGATTTTTTAAAATTCCTTCTGCAAGTGTAATGCCCGTACCGCTGGGAGCGTCGAGCTTGTGAATATGGTGAATTTCTTCGATTTCTGCTTTATATTCCGGAAAGGCATTCATGAGCTGCGCCAGTCGCTCATTGATTTCGAAGAAAATATTCACGCCAATACTATAATTGGAAGCATAAAAAAAACTGCCATTATTCAATTCGCAACAATTTGCAACTGCTTCCCAATGATTTTTTAACCATCCTGTTGAGCCAGATACTACCGGAATTCCGCCAATGATACAAGCTTTGATATTTTCGGATGCCGACTCTGGTCCGGTAAATTCTATGGCAACATCAGCTCCGTTTATCTGTCCTTTTTTGAGCAGTTCTGTGCAATTTTCATCGCTTTTAAAAACGATTTCATGTCCTTTTGCAGTGGCCAGTCTTTCTATGGTTTTACCCATTTTTCCGTAGCCGAGGAGGGCGATTTTCATAAAGTCAGATTTTAGATTATCAGAAGTCAGATTATCAGAAGTCAGATTATCAGAAGTTGTATCAGGTATCAAGTATCAAGTATCAAGAACCGATCTCGTTCCTCAGACTAGAGAGCTCTTTAAACGAAGCTCCGAGAAGCGAATCAGGATTTTTGATAAGGATTCTCAAGGCTATTGTTCAAAAAAAAGCGCAGTCATTCTATGCTGCGCTAATATGTTCAAAAATTAACGGTTTCGCAAGGTATAAGTCTTGCTACCTGCTACTTGATACTTGATACTGAGAGAACTACACAAACTTCCCTGCCTCCATTTCCTGCTCCTGACCTTTGAATGCCGCTCTGGGTTTTAGTCCAAGCAATTGGAACATCATACGGTCCTGATCAATATCGGGATTTGGCGTAGTAAGTAGTTTTTCTCCGGCAAAGATAGAGCTTGCTCCGGCAAGGAAACAGAAAGCCTGTTCAGTTACAGACATTTCTTCACGACCAGCCGATAGGCGAACCTGTGAAGTTGGCATCAAAATTCTGGCAGTTGCAATCATGCGCAGCATTTCCCAAATGGCAACGCGCTCCTGATTTTCGAGTGGAGTGCCTTTTACACGAACCAATGCGTTTACCGGTACAGACTCGGGATGACGTGGCATCGTTGCAAGTGTATGTAACATCGAGATTCTGTCCTCGTCAGTTTCGCCAAGGCCTATGATACCACCGCTGCAAACCGAAAGTCCGGAATTTCTTACATTTTCCAGTGTATTCAAACGGTCGTCGTAAGTACGGGTAGTAATAATTTCGTTGTAGTGTTCAGCTGAAGTGTCGAGATTGTGGTTATAAGCATATAAACCGGCTTCTTTCAGTCTTTGTGCCTGTTCCTCTGTGAGCATGCCCAGGGTACAGCAAACCTCCATTCCGATAGAATTGACACCATGTACCATTTCAATTACACGGTCGAACTGTTTGTTGTCTTTAACATTGCGCCATGCAGCACCCATACAAAAACGAGTTGCTCCGTTGCCTTTGGCGATACTGGCTTTGGTGAATACTTCATCTACCGAAAGTAAGGATTGATGATCGACATCGGTATTATATCTTGCTGCCTGCGGACAATAAGCGCAATCCTCCGGACAACCGCCTGTTTTGATGGAGAGCAGGGTGCAAACCTGAACTTCGTTGGCATCGTGCAATTCGCGGTGAACAGAAGCAGCCTTATAAATCAGATCTAAAATGGGCATGTTGTAAATCGCTTCTACCTCAGATTTTGTCCAGTTGTTTCTCGATTCCATAAATTTGGGTGTATTTTGACTAAGTATATTTTTAATATTTGCTGCTCAAAAGTATATTTTTTAAGGCGTATTTCAAAAATTAAAACTGAATTATGTTGTCAGTATAATTTGGTTGAGATACTATTTTTTTATTTGTCGACTTCTAGGATTTGTATTTACAGGTTTTTCTTCCAAAATAAGACCAATTTCGGGTGGAAAAAAAACTGAATCGCTGTCGGGGTCATACAATCCGCTTATGTCACTGTTAATCGGAAAATTACTGTGCAGTTCAGAAAAAGCAGCATCAAATTTTGTCTGCAACTGTTTACCTTTAAATTCATAGGCTACTGTCAAAGCATAATTTCTACTGATTTTCCAGCTGACAAATGATCTTGAGTGTCTTATGACTTTTGCTTTGATGGTGAATCCATTGCCAAGGGCTCTTAAACGGCGCAGGTAATTTTTATTGGCATAGTTTAAATAAAGAAAAGCAGCAATTTCGGCAAGTATAAATATAAACAAAAGCGGTAACCAGCCTAAATTAGAAATCATACCGTTCACAGCGAGCGTTATTGCAGGGATGAATGGAATGACCAGGGCAAATACTCCGAAGAAATAATAGGCAGTAAGACCTCTGTGCATCGGGGTTTTCTTTTTCAACTGCAGGGCATCTCTTGGTCTTTTATCAGGTAAACTGATGCTTTGAAATTTCATAAGTATCAGTTGTTTCCTTTGGTTTCTTGTATCAATTTTTCAACTTTTTCAACAAGTTGGCTGCTGCCAATATACACGGGTGTACGCTGATGTAATTTTTCGGCTTTCTGTTCCAGAATTCGTGATCTGCCATCACTGGCTTTGCCGCCGGCTTGTTCTACAATAAAAGACAAAGGATTGCATTCATAAAGCAGCCTTAGTTTGCCATTTGTAGCTTTTTCGGTACCTGGATACATGAAAATACCTCCTTTAAGGAGGGTGCGATGAACATCGGCCACCATTGAACCGATATATCTGAATTTGAAAGCATCCTCAATACAATCGTCGATAAATTTTTTCACGCCGGGTTCAAATTCGCGGTAAGCACTGTGGTTTACCGAGTAAATATCGGCCTTTTCGGGTAATTTTATATCAGGATGCGAGAGGCAAAATTCTCCAATTGATGGATCTAAGGTAAAACCGTTAACCCCTTTGCCTGTGGTATAAACCAGCATCGTTGAAGACCCGTACAATACATAGCCTGCAGCCACCTGTTCGGTACCACTTTGTAAAAAGTCCTCCAACTGAACTTCCGCACTTGTTGATTTTCTGCGATAAATGGCAAAAATTGTTCCGATAGAAACATTTACATCAATATTCGAAGAGCCATCGAGCGGGTCGAAAATAACGACATATTTGGCATTGCCACTGCTGTGAATTGGTACAAAGGTGTCATTTTCTTCAGATGCAATCCCACAGCATTCCCCACTGTTTTTGAGGCAGGAAATAAGCAGATTGTCTGCCATTACATCCAGTTTTTGCTGTGCTTCACCCGATGAGTTTTCATTGCCGGCTATGCCTGTTATATCAGCTAGACCAGCCTTATTGACTTCTCTGCTGATTATTTTTGAAGCGAGTCCAATATCTCTTAAAAGTCCGGATAATTCTCCGCTGGCAAATGGAAAATCTTTTTGACGGCGGATGATGAATTCATCCAAAGTGATTAAATTATTCATGATGGTTAATACTATTTATATTTGCCTCTGTTTTTTGATTTAGGAGCTACTAGCGGACCACTGACAATATCTCTCAGGTACTTTGCCGATAACATGGAAAGTCCTCCCAACAAGCCTCCAATAATGCCAACAAATAGTAAAGTTGTTGAGGGTGAACCAAAGGGTAGGATAGTGGACATTTTTTCAAGAAGTATTCCTCCATTCAGCGAATTTGACCAAAAAGCCATGAGGTACCAAAAAAGGCCCACCGAAAGCAATCCGCATAAAAAACTCAGATAAGCCTTCATCTGAAGGCCGAAACCAAGTAATATTGCTGGTACAATGGCCGACCACCACCACCATGGCATAAAATAATGTAGTGGAAAGGCCAAAATTAAAATGAGTATAAAACCGATTAAAAATCTCATCTTGTTAATTTTATAGATTATTTGCTCATGCGCTGTTTCTCCAAAATCATTGCGCTCCCTTTATTATCTTTTAAAAATTGCGCATTGTAATATTTGCCGGCAGCCCAGTCGCCAACCATGTTGCTGTAAAAATGACTACCCGGATTGCCAGACTGACCGCCTGGATAAATTGTTTTGGCTGTAATGTTCTGCCCAAGTTCAACCATCATTTTCCAGGATGGTCCACTACTGGAGCGTTCTTTATAAACCGCTTTTCCCTCTTTTCTCGACGCTTCGTAATTGTAACGATTGCTCACTGCATTGAGTGAATGATAGGATCCGTCAACATCAACGTTAAAAATCGAGAATTCAGGAATGCGAGCGAGGTGCATCAGCGCTGTCGATTTCATTTCTGCCCAGCTCATTACTTTTTTATCTGTATTTCTGGGAACAGTTTTGAATGTTTTTTTGAAAGAAGCGGTGACTACATCGCCTATATTTTCTTTTTGCTCAGTTGAAATGATGTCAATTACAAAGCTGCTGCTGTCTCTTTTGAGGATACCAAGTAAATGCCATTCATCGGGATAAATCATTGATAAACCTTTCTTTTGGGCAGCATTTATCTCGTCATAAATCATCTCATTAAAATTATAAAACCAGTCCTCAAATATTGTAGGAACCTGACTTTTTGCCAGATACGCATAATCCCAGTTTTTGAACAATGCTAAAAGTTCCAGTTCGTCTTTGCTCAAATCGCCACGATTTAATTCCTTGAGCATCAAAGGTAGGAAATCGGCTGCTTTTTGTCCAAAATTGCTTTTTTGAAGATTAAGCATATCTTCCTGACTGATTTTCTTCATTTTGGAAAGTTTTCCGTTCAGAAAGCGACCGCGGTATTCCTCGAAATAACCATAAGTATAATATGGATAGTTAGGACTTACCGAATGCTGATTTGCCGAGGCCACAAAACCTTTGGCCGGATTATGCTCATGCGGTATGTGATCCTGAGGTATAAAGCCCTGGTACTGATTGAAAGAAACAGCGCCGTCCATTACAAATTTTCCCTGATTTTTTTTCCTCAAAGGCAATTTTCCCTGTGTCCACAATGCTATGTCGCCATCCTTGCAGGCAAAAACTAGGTTTTGAGCAGGGCAGCTGAAATGTTTGATGGCGTCGAGATAATCATTGTAGTTTTTACCCTTCATCAGTTTCAGAAAAGTCAAGGGTTCGTCTCCAACATCATTGGCAATCCAACGCAAAGCATAATCTGTTCCTTTAACATTTTTGACAATTGGACCAATATGTGTATAAATCAAAGTATCTATTATCGCCTTTTGTCCTTTTTGCCTGATGGTATCCATTATGAAAGTTGAAGGCATTTTTTTACCGTCAAAATAGTAGGCTTTCTTAGAAGCATCGGCCCATTTTATGGCATACCAGTCTTTTACATCATGCGCTACATTGGTGACGCCCCAGGCTATACTGCCATTAAAACCAGATATCACACCCGGTGCGCCTGGAAGGGAGGCTCCATAAGCATTGAATTCAGGGCAAGCCATTTGAATTTCGAACCAGATAGAAGGCAGATTCAACCCAAGGTGTGGGTCGTTGCAAAGCATCGTGTTTCCGCTTGCGGTTTTTTTGCCGGAGACCGCCCAGTTATTACTTCCTATTCCCTTTGGTGATTTTTCTTCAGAAAAGTCTGCATTGCTCAATAAAGGTTCCGAAAAGCTGTCACTAACGGCTATTGGAGTAAATTTGTAGGCGCTGCTGTCGAGAATTACAGGTGACTGTTCGGGAAAATACTCCGGATAAAGCTGTTTGAATTTATCCTTACCGAAATAACTGTAGGCATTGCTCATTTCGAAATCTTGGTCCTTACTTACCAGATCTTCGGCCATTGCCTTGAGCAAGAGTGCCGATTTGTAAACCGACCATGCTTCGGGTTTATAATCCAGCATTTTATATTCAAGTGGCAGCTCATCATAACTTAAGGAACTGATATAAGCATTGACACCCGCTGTATAACTTTCGAGCAGGGCATAATTTTCGGGATTTCTCTTCCAATGTGCCACTGTTTTTTGGGCCGCAATCTGCAATCCCTGTTTGCGCTTACTTCTGTCAAATTCAAGGAGTTTTTGTCTTCTTTCAGCGGTACTGCCCAGAAATTCGGTCAAACGACCCGAAACGGCATGCGTCTGAAACTCCATTTGCCAAAGTCTGAGTGCGGCAGTGACATAGCCTTGAGCAAAAAAAGCATCTTTGGCATTTTCGGCAAAAATATGCGGAACCATTCTTGTATCGTAGAGTACATCAACTTTTCCGCTGAGGGCTTTGTTTCTTACATTTGCAAAATTCGGCCCTTTTTTCGATTCGGCATTTTTCCAGAAACCGCTGGCAGGGCTTAACAATCTTCCTAAAGCAGGGATAAAGGTTTCTTTGCCCTTGATTTTTGTCATCAGCCATGACCCTCGTGCCGATGAGTCAAGAATCATCAGTAAAAAAACGAGCAGAGCGGTCGATAAAATAAATCCTATATAGCGCATGGTTTTGTTTTCGGTTTTATTTTGAATAGAGTTCGTAAGCTTTTAAGGTATTCATGAGCAATCCGGTCACAGTCATTGGTCCAACACCGCCGGGAACAGGCGTTATAAAACTGCATTTGGGTGCTACAAGTTCAAAATCGACATCGCCCACCAATCTTTGTCCGCTTTTAGTGTTTGCATCCGGAATAGAGTTGATACCTACGTCAATCACCACGGCTCCTTCTTTGACCATATCAGCAGTTAAAAAATTTGCTTTTCCAATGGCTACAATTAGAATATCGGCTCTGAGTGTTTCTTCCTTCAAATCTCTGGTTCTGCTATGGACCAAGGTTACAGTTGCATTGCCCACCTTAGTATTTCTCGACATCAGTACACTCATAGGAGTGCCCACGATATTGCTTCGACCTACAACCACGCAGTGTTTACCACTGGTTTCAATGCCGTATCTTTCCAGCATCATAAGAATGCCAAAAGGCGTAGCTGGCAGATATTGTGGCTTTCCAATGGTCATTAGACCAACATTATAGGGGTGAAAGCCGTCAACATCTTTTGCAGGGTCAATTGCCAAGGTTACCTTTTCTTCTGATATGTGTGCCGGAAGTGGTAATTGTACAATGTAACCATCGAGCAGATTGTCATTGTTCATATCATCAATCAACTGCAGAAGTTCAGTTTCAGAAATTTCGGCCGGTCTTTTTATTAGTGTTGATTTGAAACCACAACGTTCGCAGGCTTTTATTTTGTTTCTCACATAAGCTGCTGATGCAGGATTTTCACCGACCAAAACAGCCGCAAGGTGCGGAGCTCTCTTTCCCTTAGCCAAAATTTGTACTACCTGTTCTCTTAATTCTTCCTGTATGGTCTCGGATAGGGCTTTGCCGTTGATAAGCTGCATGCTGTATTTTGATTTTTGATAAACTCGAAAATTAAGCGGCTATGTTTTTTAACAAAACCACTAATTGAACCCAAAAATACAGCATTTTTTCCCTAATTTCAAATCTCATTTGTAAATAAGAATCTATCTTATCATCTTTGCATAGCGTCAACTGTTCAAATTTCTGAAAAATAACAAGTAGAATCAAATGAAAAAGCCCTATATAATTGGTATCACTGGTGGAAGCGGTTCAGGTAAAACTTCTTTTCTGCATCAACTTCAGAAAATGTTTCAGGAAGATGAAATCTGTGTACTTTCTTCCGATAATTACTATAAACCTGTTGAAGAGCAAGAGCTTGATGAAATGGGTATTGCAAATTACGATTTGCCAGGTTCAATTCACCGTGATGAGCTGGAAAGGGATGTTAAAAAACTAATTGCGGGAGAAACAGTTTACAGACAAGAATATACCTTCAATAATCCTAACCGAGTGCCGGAAAATCTGGTTTTTAAACCTGCGCCAATCCTTATTCTGGAGGGAATCTTTGTATTTCATTTCGAAGAGATTTCTAAACTGATCGATCTCAGGATTTTTCTGTACACCAGTGAGTCCACCGCCTTGTCAAGAAGGATTAGACGCGATAAGATTGAACGCAATTATCCGCTCGAAGATGTTTTGTACCGCTACGAAAATCATGTACTGCCTACCTTTAGAAAATACATTGAGCCCATCAAAGAAAAGTCTGATATCATCATCAACAACAACCACAATTTCGAGAAAGGGCTGGATGTAATGAATGGGTTTTTGAGGACTGTGTTGGGGAGGGGCTGAGTAGGTAGAATATTGTTGACAATTTTTTCCGTATCTTGTATTTGCCTAAGTTCTAATCTTATTTGCTAGCTGGGGGTAAATTTTTAATAATTCTATCAAAATCGCTTTCAAATAAGCGGTCTTGTGTTATTCTATATTTTTCAAATTCACTTTCGGCATGTGCTCTGGCAATTTCTGCACTTACTTTTCCTGCGTCTTGAAGTACTGATCTGTCGGTTGCCTCAATAAACCTATTGAGTCGGCTTTCCCAGTCTTCCATAGTCATTGGAATTTGCCGTATAGCCATATCTTCTGCTATATCTAAATAAGCAGAAACCAAACGTTGCAGCTGTTGCATCTCGATTTCGGTTAGATAGTTTTTAGCCACACTCACATCAAATTTTTGGATTTTACCATTTGGAGCATCCTTCCAGGTGGACAAGCCCATTTTTTCTTTTTGGTGGTCGGCACGTTTTACAATGATTTCTGCCGCTGTATGACCATGTATAGCCCAATGTAGTTTATTCTGAACAGTTGAAAAAAATCGCTGTGTAGCAGATGACTTTACGTCATAATCAATGGAAGTGGAATATATATCTGTTATTTTCTGATAGAATTTCCGCTCACTCAAGCGTATTTCTCTTACTCGTTGTAACTGTTCTTCAAAATATTTTTTACCAAGAATACTGCCATCATTTTTTAAGCGTTCATCGTCCATCGCAAAACCTTTGATGGTAAATTCTTGAACTATCTGAGTTGCCCATTTTCTAAACTGCACAGCACGTTCCGAATTTACTTTATATCCTACCGCAATAATTGCAGAAAGGTTATAATGCTGAGTATGATAGTTTTTTCCATCTGAAGCAGTTATTCGAAATTTTCGAATAACTGAATCTTCATTCAATTCATTATCTGCAAAAATAGTTTTAAGGTGATAGTTTATAGTATGCTTTTCAATATTGTAAAGCGTCGCCATCATTTTTTGAGATAGCCATATATTTTCGTCAGCATATACTGCTTCAACCGCTCCTTCACCAGAAGCAGCAATAAAGGTAAGATACTCAGCAGCAGATGATCTGACCATATCTTTATTTTCTTTCTTTTTGGCCATGTTTTAGTTTTTGTACTACTTGTAATTTTTTTCTAATGCTTAGGGGTTATGAAAAGTTCAAAATATTCCCTCTTCTTTTCCAATAGTTATTTTTCCGAATATTAGACATCAACATCATCAAGCGCAATTATAAAAAAGGGGTCGAGCTGATGAAGGGGTTTTTGAGAAGTGTATTGGGGAGTTGATTACCCGATCATTTCTTCGTTTTATGTTCAATTGCTTTTAAGCTCTCCAAGTAGTTTTTTTCCGCTTCGCTAAGTGTTTTTTGCTGATATTTTTTATATTCATCGGTCGCTTTTTCTATGGCTTTCTCGTGGGTTACACTTCCTGCATTTTGTAATAATTTTTCTCCGCTCATTGTCAAAATTCGGTCTAGATGTGCCGCCCAATCTTTCATCGTCATTGTTTCTTCACGTTCGGCTTGTCGCTCGGCAAAGTCCAAATAACCAGAAACAATCTGCCCTAATGCTCGTAGTTCTTTTTCGTTTAAGTAATTTTTTGCAATCACAATATCTTTTAAATGTGGCTCCGAGCCCGAAAAGGTCATCAAACCCATAAACTCTTTTTCGGCATCGGCGCGGCTAAAAATTACTTCGGCTGCGGTTTGTCCGTGTACGGCAAAGTGAATTTTATTTTGTACTTTTTTAAAAAATGCAACGGAAACATCAGCTTTATGGTCGTAATCAATGCTTGTGGCATAAATGTCGAGTACTTGCCGGTAAAACACTTTTTCAGATGCTCGAATATCTCTAATGCGTTGCAACAGTTCTTTCCAATAACCGCCTCCGCCCAAATTTCTCAGGCGTTCATCGTCCATCGTGAATCCTTTTACAATGTATTCTTTTAGACGTTGTGTTGCCCACTGACGAAAACGGGTGCCTTGTACAGATTTGACACGGTAACCCACTGAAATGATGACATCTAAGTTAAAATGATTTACTTCATAGTTTTTGCCATCTTTGGCAGTTGTTCGGAATTTCCGAACAGCTGATTTTTCTTCCAATTCTCCTTCTTCAAAAATGTGTTTAATGTGTTCGCTAATCGTTGATTTTGCTTTGTCAAATAACAATGCAATTTGGTCTTGTGTGAGCCAGACTGTTTCATTTTCGAGTTGGACATTTATTTTGGTCTGACCATCATCTGTTGTGTACAATATTATTTCGCTCATGCTTCAATTTCGTTAATGATACTATCAATGTCTGTACGGAGTTTGTTGATTTTCTCTACGCTGAAAGAAATCTCATGATTGTTGCTTAAAGTTTTCACTGATAAAGCGGTAAAACAGCGTGCCTAAAACAAAATGCTTAAAGTCCCATCCATCCACTGAGCCACGAACATCGTTGGCTATTTTCCAAATTTTGGCCTGTAATTCTTGTCTTTGTGCTATGCTGTTCATATGTTATTTTTTAGTAGTTGTGCTTGGATAAGGCATCGCAAAAGGGACCAGTAGACGCAAACCACAGCTATAAATTAATCCTTACAAATATAGGCTATTAGAATCATACATTCAAATTATCCAAAAAAGAAATTTTAAGAAGGTAAAACTCGGCGATTTTTACAAATCCGCCCAATTTTCCTGTATTAGATTTCCTTAAAATTATAAAAAATATGGGTAAAATAGCAAAAGAATGCTCTGAGAAAGAGCAAATTGTGGATTTAGTGTCAATTTATTTTAGAGGCTAAAAATCTTTTCTAAAAAAAGATATGAGGGTAGTAGGTACTATATTTTATAGCTGTGGTTTAAACCACATTACGCTAGGTTAGGTGCTTTTCAAAATTCGACAGGCAGCTTTGGGGAGCAGCCCAGGGTACCAACGCAGCAGCAGCGCCAATAAAATCGATACCCTTAGGCATCTTTATTGATTGTCACGCCATTCGTGCACCCAGCGTGCCTGTATCTGCTCAAGGTGACCCTCGTTGCAGTCTTCTCTTTTACCGGCAAAGTTTTTGAGCTCCAGCACCCATTCTATCAATTCGGTAAAACGGATGCGGTAGATTTTAGATTCGTTAAAATCATCACCGAATTTTTCATAAAGCCCTATCGCAATGTCTTCATAGTCATTCCAACTGAAAGGTAAATCTAATTCAAAACTCATATTTTATGTTTTTAATGTTCGTGTCCAATAATTCTCGACTGATCAGGGACGAGTACTTCAATAATTAGATCCTTGCTGTCTTCTGTCAATTCGCACTGACAGGAAAGTCGGGAATTGATTCTCGGGTTGGTAGCCCTGTCAATAAAATCTTCTTCGCGGTCGCTTATTTCAGCAAGATATTCTTCGCCTTTTAAGATGTAAACATGACAGGTGCTGCAGGCGCAAACTCTACCGCAATTGTGGTTGATATGAATATCATTTTCGTCGGCAATCTCCGATATATTATCTCCAATGCTAGCCTTAACTTCGACAGGAGCTAAATTTTTATTTTCAAAATTGAATTTTATGATGGCCATTTTTATTTCGTTTTACTCTGCAAATATACATCAAAGCCAGCGTAAAAAACAAGCCTTCGTCAAAACTGTTTATAATAAGTCTAAATATTGTACTAATACTTCGTTGTAAGTTTCATTTAAGGTAAATAGTGGTACAGAAGCTTTACAAGTGTTTTCGCAGATTTCGACACTCAAAATATGGTCTTTTACTCCGTAATAAACTAACTGATTGACTTAGTTGTAATCTAGCAATGAAAAAATAATCAAAGCACTTCGGCAACCACAAATATGCTACCCAAAACCAATATCAGGTCATTGTCCGAAGCTTGTTTTTTTGCCGATTCATAGGCATTTTTTACGGAGGAGTAGGCTTCGCCGCTCAGCCCCAGATTTTCTGCGGCATCTTTTAGCTTTTCAGCATCGAGTGCACGGGGCAAATCGGCTTTGCAGAAATAATATTCAGCGTCTGCAGGCAACTCAGTCAAGAGTTTTTGATGTTCTTTATCACTCACCATTCCAAAAACGATGTGAAGTTTATGATAAGCGATGTTTTTTAGCGCTTTTTTTACATAGGCCAATCCATGGCTGTTGTGCGCCGAATCGGCAATTATCATTGGATTTTCTTTTTGCAGAATATCCCATCTGCCAATGATTTTTGTAAGAGACCTTACCGAAGCTAATGCCTTATAAACAATGTCTTTGGTTAAATTATAACCCAATTTATTCAGTACATCAACCGTACAGAGAACGGCACACAAATTTTTTTCCTGATAAGGTCCGCAGAGGTCAAGTTGTAGATTTTCGAAAACTAATTCTCCTGTCCTATAGATATCGAAACTGCTAACAATGCCATCATTTGCTATCAATATACAATTGTAAATTTCCTTTGAGAAAAACAATTCGCTTGAACGGTCTTTCGCGATATTTTCAAAAACTGGTCTGGTTTCATCATTAAATTCACCTATGACTGTTGGAATATTATTTTTGATGATACCGGCTTTTTCTGCAGCGATTTTTGCCAATGTATTGCCCAAAAATTGTTCATGATCGAAACCGATGTTGGTAATAAGTGAACATTCTGGTTGAATGATGTTTGTAGCATCTAAACGGCCACCCATACCAACTTCAACAACTGCAAAATCGACCTTGTGTCGATTAAAATGTTCAAATGCCATGCCCACAGTCAGTTCAAAAAAAGAGGGTTGGTATTCAGTTACAAAGGGCTTTGTTTTTTCTACAAAATCAACAACCTCGTTTTCGCTGATATATTCACCATTTATTTTAATTCTTTCTCTAAAGTCTTTGTAGTGAGGTGATGTGTACAGACCAACCTTATAACCCGCCTCTTGTAATATGGCTGCAAGCATATGCGCGCTAGAGCCTTTTCCATTCGTTCCTGCTATGTGAATGGATTTAAAGTTTTTTTCGGGTTGTCCCAAAAAAGCGGATAAGGCCAAACTATTCGATAAATCGGGCTTAAAAGCAGCAGGTCCAATGCGGTGAAACATCGGAATATTATCGTAAAGATATTGAAGTGCCGATTGATAATCCATTAGCTCAGGCTTGTTTGAAGATAACGGTCACAAGTGTAGATTCCGAACTGTGAATTTTATCTATTTGAAGACTAAATCCTTTTTGGAGTTTTATAGCATTGCCATATTCAAACTCATTTATTTTATTAAAAATGGCCTTTCCTAATTCGCCTAAAGCGATTGCATTTGGACTGCTAACAGATAGTTTTCTGAATATTTCAGCTACTAGATAAGCGCAATCGGGTGCAGGATAGTTTTTAGGCATCGGGTCAATTTTATCAAAAAATTCAATTCGGATTTCCTGTGTAATTTCCTCGCACCCGGATTGTAATATTGTTAATTCTAAAGGAATATATAATGTATTTCCATCCTTTTCAATAGCACTTGGAAAAATACTGTCAATCTTCATTTTTTCGATGGAGTTATATGCTTCTACCGTAAATGAGTGATCTTTTATACCAGCAGTTTTAGCAGAAAAAAGACTAACTGGATTCCCAAGTTTACAGGGTTTTTTCTTTTCTGTGCAGGAAGAAAATATCAATAAACTCAGCAGTAATATTGTCGTTTTAAATTTATTTAAAAACATATTAGGAATTTTACACTATAAAAAAAAGTGAACCCGAAACGGATTCACTTTTTTTTATACGATTCAAAAAGAATTAGTTCTTGATAAATTCTTTAGTTTGTACACCATTCTCAGATTGGATACGTACGAAGTAGAATCCGGCGCTAAGGTTAGCAACATTGAACTGGATATTTTGCTGTTTTACATTGCTGTAATTCAATTGCTCAATGATACGACCGTTGATGTCGAACATAGTTACTGTGGCATTTTCTGCAGTTTCAGACAGATTCAGGTCAACATTCAACAAATCTTTTGCAGGATTCGGGAACAAGTTAAACTGGCTTTGAGTAATAAGTGTTGGCGTAATGCTAACAGGATTTAGTACATCATTGGTATTAAGTCTGATTACAGCATTGATACCGCCAAAACCCCCAAGGTATAATTGGTCAGAGTTAACAACTGTACCATAGCTGATGAAGCTTTCATCACCAGAGAATGCAAAACGTGGAGCAGCTGAAAGCGTGTCACCTACTGCTCTTACATATTTAACTAAAACAAGATACTGAGTGTTAGCATCGAGTGTAGTAGAATCTTCGAGTGTGTTAACATCAAGAAGGGTCTTAGTGTTAAGTGTGTAAGCAGTTGTATCTGTTACATCAATAGTATCAACGCCAACAGCTACGATTGCGAATGAGTCGATGTTAAGAGTAGCTGTAGTCAATACATTTGGATATTTACGAATCTCAAGCACCAATTGTTTGCCAAGGAATCTTGAAAGATTGTCACCCATAGCATAAGTGATAGATTTTGCAACAGCTCCGTTAGCACCTGTAAGGTATGAAGAACCTAAAGATACTTTGAAACCAGCAGTAGAATAGTTAGCATCGGTGATTGTACCCCAGCTGTATTCGCTTTCTCTGTCAACTCTGAAACGGTTTGTTCCGATATTGAATGTTTTAACGATAGTATCAGCAGCACTCAAAGAAGATTTGAATACCTGCGTATAAGTACCTGTATCGCTAGGTGAGTAACGGCTGTTGAAAGTAACTGTATTTGTAGAGTCAACATTCAAAGCAGCTAAAGTTTCAGTCAATGTAACAACATTACCGCTTGGTTCAATGATGTCCAAAGTTACATTAATGTTCGTTGCATTTGAAGTACCTGCATTGGTAATATCAACACTCATCAAACTATCATGAGGATAGATTTGAGCCTGTGGAGTTTCTACGGCAAAGAAACCTAGACCTTCAGAAATGTAAGGCTTGCGGAAAGATGCAGTAACTGTACCAGCCTGAATTGCTGCAGCAATAGCAGCACAGTCATTTAAACCTAAGCTTACAGCAGGAATAGTAACCTGCGCACCATTAGTACCAGCAGCCATGTTAATGATATCAACAGTACCTTGATTGTTACAAATTACGCAACCAACTGCTCCTGAAAGTTGAGCATTGTAAATTTTGAGACTGAAGTTACATACACCACGACGGAGTACAACAATTTTACCTGTGTAATCGTTGGGAATTGTGTCGCATCCTAAAGAATCTGGAGTAATGTCATAACCCCAAACCAGTTCACCTGATACAGTTGGTGTTGGTAGTGCTGTAATACCCCAACCTGCACCAGATTGCGGACCGTAGTTGTAAGAACCAGCAACACCTGAAGGTGAGTTAATTTCGAACAACATTGGATGTGTGAACTGTGCCTGAGCTGCAAAAGCAAACAACATAGCGCAAAACATCATGAATTTTGTGTACAATTTCATCAGAAATGTGTTTTTTAGTGAGATAATAAAATTTTGTAAACTTTGAGTTAGAATTCATTTAAACGTTGTAAAAATAAGCTTTTTGCTAATAAATTCTTAACGTTGGAACAAAATTCTTTAAAAAATTAACAAATTTCATCCTTTTCATGTTTTTGATTGGCATTCTTAAAATATTTGTGCGCATTTTTCCATTTTTTATTTCCACACATATTAAGTGTTGTCCATCCTGCCAAAGGCAAAAAATAAGCGATAATAATTGGATTTCTGAATAAGAAGAGAAAAATTGCTCCCCAGCTGTAGTAAACCTTAGTCTCTTTTCCTGTTTTTTACTTTTAAATCGGGCAGCAGGCTCTTTCTGCTATGTTTATTTTGCATTTTGGAAAGGTTCTCTTTTCGGTCCAGTACTACCATGCTGTGTTCAGTTTTACTTAATTCACTTAAGCATCAAGTCATTGGCATAGTGCTGACCATACCTTGCAAAAAATGGAAACAACAAAAGTAATTAACGAAAGTTTACTTCATTTTGAAGAACAAGCTAAATTCCGGATTAACATCTTCATCCTTAGTGGCTAAACTCCCCGGAGTGAAAAAGTTTAAAATCAAGGCACCCTCGCTAAATATACTGCAAGTTAAATCGTAATAACTAAGGAATTTAATATGTTGATTATCTAATCCAGATCCGGCAAAAGAAATAAACAATTGTTCTGAACTGGCATCCCATTCATAATCATATATAAAACTTTTCTTATCTGCCAGGTATATTTCAAAAGTACCATCTTTGTCAAAAAATATTTTTGTGCCATGGAACAAATCATCTACCTGAGAGGTATAATCAGCGTTTTCACTTGTTAGTGAACTCACATTGGAATATATCCAGTATTTACCTGTAATTTTTTGAGCATTGGCAGTCAAAATTGAGAAGAGCAATGCAATGAGTATTAAACCTTTTTTCATGATTTCTAAAATTTTTATTTGTAAATTAAAAAGTTTCTGTGTCTTTGCTAATACTGTTCGATATCTTTGCGAAAATATCTTGATTTACTTGTAATTTCAATGAAATTTATGTAAAATATAAGCTAGAATTTATTTAATTGATATAAGAATAATCTTTTTGCGAATAAGTTCTTTTATGGGGAATAATTTTTTTAAAAATTAAAAAATTTCATCCTTTTCATGTTTTTGACTTTCATTCGAAAAATATTTGTGCGCATTTTTCCATTTCATATTACCATAAATAATCAGTATTATCCAGCCTATTATTGGTAAAAAATAAGCGATAGTAATTGGATTTCTGAATAAGAAGAGAAAAATTGCTCCCCAGCCGCTGTAAACCTTAATCTCTTTTCCTGTTTTTTGCTTTCTGTGCCATTGTCTTTCAAATTCGTGAAACAAAAATGGCCAACCCAATGGAGTGTTGTAAGGAAATTTTCTAAAAATAACCTTTGTGAGGGTTTTGAGATTGTATGGACTTTTTCCATAAGTTTTAACTGCATTGTCAAGGTCTTCTTGACATAGATCCTGAATTTTATCGCGAATTTCGAAGATTTCTTCCTCGCTCATTTCTTCAAAATTTTTGTCAGTCATCTCATGTGGTTTAAACCTTCTTCCTTTTACAAAATGCATATTTGCCGGGAATGAAAGATAAAAAGCAAAAGGGAAGAACAGCATCAATGTTAAAGGTCCAAGTGGAAGAAATGGAATGCCCAATTTATTGAATAATCTGTTTACGGTTTTGTTACTATACATGAGTGGCGCTACATATTCGGCATTCACAGTCGAAAACCAAAGGATGTCGCTTTTGTGTTTCAGGCTCATTCTGATAAAGGAACTCGCAAAATGCTGTAGCTTATACCTCCGGTCGAAACCCTTGCCGATTCCTGGCACACCCTCTGGGTAAATAAGTAGATGTCCATGCTCATAGCGCATCATGGTTTCAAAATTCAAAAAAGTAGCATCAACGCCACCTGCCATTTTCCAGGCATGTAACATGAAGTAGGGGTGCATGTATGGCATTCCCGATAGCATGGGTGCTGTAAGTACTCTAAATAATTTTTTTTGGTCATAATCAAATTTTCGGTACATCCCGCAGCCAAAGACCATCGCATCCCAAGGAAATGCCATGCCAGAATGATTGCTAGCCAAAATTAGTGGCGCTTCTTCAGATTTTCTCTCGGGCAAATCTTCAAAACCAATGAATTGAGGTCGGAAGTAATAGTTCTCGAGCAGGTAGAACATTTGCTCATTCATATTACGTACCATTTCAATATCGAAATATTCGGTATAAATTTTCTTATTTGCCTCAATGTCGGCCTCGCTGTAATGCTTTAAATTTCGGAGTTTTATCTTTGATTTCGACATAATTATGGTTAATTTTCAAGTATTTTAAGCAATTTATAGAAGGATCAATTATATACCTGGTTTTAGTATTCCGGCAAGGTCATAAAATTCGCCGATGTAAAAAGAGGGAATTCCTTTTTCTGTACCAAGTCTGTAAATGCCTATACCTTCGCTTTTTGAATGATTTGCAGCTTCCTGTAATTGTTTAGCTTTCCAAATTAGTTCAGCTAATTCAAAAAATGAATTATTGGCGGCATAGCTAACTGTAGCCTTCAAAAATCCTTTTTTAATGCCGTAAGGTATTAGAATTATTCTATCAGTCAACAGTATTTCCTCTGCTATAAAATTATTGGATTGAGCGTGAAATTGTTTTTTAAAATCATGATAGTTGTCCGCCTTAAAATCGTTCCAATTGTATAGTTCCGTTCTTCCCAAACGCATAGGTAAATCGGTTCTGAAAAATTTAATTTCTGCTTCACTCAATGCCAGAAAATCCAATTCTAATAGATTGTTTTTGAATGTTTTTAATGAAGTGCGGTAAAAATAACATTTCTTTTTAAAGTTTCCTGAAAAAGTCCATTGTCCATCAGTCCACATACAATCGTAAAATACTTCATAGTCGTCAAATCCAATTAGCCTAAATGGTCTGTGATCCCATTCGGTTTTATATATTCCACCAATTTGAATTGCTGTTGAATTCGACATTTTAGCTGTATCAGAATGAAAAACTGAGATTTATATTCAAGGCAAAGTTATTTATCAGGTCTGGCTCTGAAAAATAGCCATATTTCATAAAAACACCGAGTCCAAAGCCGATGTAAAACATATTGGCCGTTTTATAACAGAGCAGATTGTCTATCAACAGTCCGCTCTCAAAATATCCTTTTTCCATCGTTTTGAAATCAATATTGATGTGTTGTAAAGGATTCGAGAGGCTGCCATAGCCAATTGACTGGCAAATTTTAAATTCTGGTCTGAAAATTTCCGACTTAATCTTTAATCTTCCGAAATTATGAATCAGGAAGGCATAAACAAAACGATCTGATATGAATTCATTTACCTGCATCGTCTGAAAACTATTTCGGTTGTAAAGACCAATCCCGTCCTGACCACTTCCCCGACCATTAAAAAGCATGCTGTATGGAAGCGCTTGGTCGGTCATTCCGGCAAAAACATTTAATTCAGTTTTGCCAATTTTTCGAAGATGTTTTGTTAGTTCAAAGCCAATCAGTAATTTATTGTAATCGAAATCTGAAATTCCGCTCAATGCAATGCCTCTGCTGTAACTTAGATAAAAAATCGGATAAGGGCTTTCAATTAAAGTTCTTTGGCCATTGAAATCGGCATATTTTTCCTTGTAAGTCAAACGAAGTTGAACACCACTGTTAAAGTCTCTGAAATTATTGATAAAAAGATTGTCAGATTGATTGTACATGTAATCATAGCCGGGATTTATTTTACGGTATAGCGCAAAAGGCCTGACTTGCAAATTTCTGAACAGACGGAAATGAAATGCCAATTCAATTTTCTCACTATAATCTAATCGGGGTAAGAGGTACCTTCTTGAAAAACTCTCGGTGGGACTTACTTTTTGATTTAGATAGTTCGATTTTTCAAAAATCGGTGCAGGCTCTGCTACATCATTTTTGTAGTCGAGCTGAAATAGGATATCTTTTTTGTTTGAAATATTCCACTGAAAATCTCCTCCGTATTTCCAGGCCTTGTCGCCGAAACCATAGCCGAAATAAGCGCCCAGTTTTATTTTTTTTGAAAATTTACTGCTGGTGTAAAGTCCAAGGCCAAGTCGAAGTTTTTCGAAGGGATTATAGTCCATTATTTTGGCAATGTCGAGTGCTATTTTCCCTATTGGCAGCAGTCCCTGAGGCAGATCCTGAGAAAACTGACCCAAATTGTCAAAATTCAATATCCTTCCCAGACTATCAATTAGAAAGTAGGTATTTTCCTCTTTTTTTACTAAACTGTCTGTTCTTATACTGTTCCAATATGCGGATGATTTCGTCGTTGCATCGGGCATCATTTCAACGGAAAAGGAACTAAAGTCTCGGTTTTTTAAATTATCTGGATTTATTAATATTTCATTGATATAGCTTTTGCCTTGTAGTGTAAATTGGCCCTTGTTATATGGATTCATACTCAATTCAAAATTCAATTGAACCGGGAACCATAGTTTTTGGTCAGTAAGGGCATATTTTTGTTCAAAGCGAAGGTCAAGCAGTGTTTTAATAGCCGGTTCGGCCATAACATATTCAACTGCCCAGTTATTTGAGTTGATATAAATAACACCCTTGAGTAATTGAAAACTGTTTTCTTTTTTCGGAAAAAAACTGATGACAAAACTGCTGTCTTTTTCATTGCTGTATAACGTATCTTCGAGCCTGAATTCGTAAGGACCTATACTGCCTGGACTTATTGGATTGATAAAATCTTTATCCAAGACTGTAATCAGGTCACTGTAAAAAGTAAAAGGCTGAAAAGCAGTTGCCAAGGGGGCAAAAGCCGGATTTTGGAATCCTGATACCCGTGTCGCTAGTATTTTTTCAAAATCTTTGTCCGGTTTTTTATATGAACGCTCGCTATGCGATTCCATCAGCATGTAGTAGAAGTCGGCGCTTGAATTTTTATTAGGTTCTGTTATTTTGGGCGCATTTTTTTCGTCGAATACAATAACTTTATTGTAACTTTTGTATTTAAAAGCATTGTAGTTTTCCGGATTATTAGCTTTACGTTTTTTACTCGCTTTTCTGATGATTTCATAAGCCGGATTTTCGCCTGCAATAACCAAAACTGTTTCGGTACTAAAGCTACTTTGTGAAAGTTTTATGATATTATCAGTTCCTTTTTTTAAAGTATCCGTTGAGGTAATAAGCGTTTCATATCCAACATAGGAGAATTTAATATGTTTTGTACTTTGCAAAACAGTGATACTGAAATTTCCATCAATATCTGAAACTGTACCGTTCTTTTCATAAGCAGTCTCGGCCGATATATGCACAAAGGGCAGTGCTGATTGGTCAGTCGAATCAATTATTTTGCCGCTTATTGTTGTCTGGGCAGAAATATTATTGATTGCAAGTAAGCAAAGCAATTTGTACAATAGTTTCATTCTGGTTTTGTTTGCATCAAAAATATAGATTGTTTAGCTTTTTTTTAAGATTTTTTCAAAAACGGTCATTTATTTGTAAATTTGAGAAAATTTAAAAGAAAATGTCAGTAACTGAGAAATTGAGTATCAGAAAAAGAATTTATGTAATAATGGACACGGAGCAGGATAATCCCGATTGGGCTGCCTGGTGGTTTGAATTTTTCATTACGGCCCTTATTGTTTTTAGTGTTGTATCCATTATTGCTGAGTCTTTTATCGATAATCGCTATGCCGGTTCCATATCGGAATGGACAGAACGCATGTCGAGAAATAAAGATTATGAACGCTATTTTAATTATTTTGAGACATTTACCCTGGTAATTTTTACCATGGAATATTTTCTCAGACTCATTACAGCCGATTTTCTTTATCCCAAAGAAAAAAATTGGTTCTGGGCAGTGTGGCGTTTTATGAAATCGGGTAGTGGGATCATCGATTTTATTGCAATTTCTCCCTTTGTCTTTCATCTGGTCCTTGTTGATTTTAGATTTCTAAGGGCATTGAAAATATCGAGATTGCTGCGAGTTTTCAAATTGAATGCGCTTACACGTTCAGTTGGAATAGTTGGTGATGTTTTTATTGAAAAAAGAAATGAATTGGGCGTAACCCTTTTTGTTACCTTTATTATGTTGCTGGTTTCGTCAACACTGATGTGGTATGTTGAAGGATCGGTGCAACCCAAGGCTTTTCCCAATATTGTAGCAACTTTTTGGTGGGCAATCGCCACGCTCACAACAGTAGGATATGGTGATGTCTTTCCAATAACGGCTTACGGAAAACTACTTTCGGGACTGATTGCAGTTTTAGGGATTGGTATAGTTGCACTACCAGCAGGTATTTTATCCTCTGCATTCATAGAAAAACTTGAAAAAGAAAAAGAAAAAAGACTTGCAGCGCTTGCTGTCAAAAACGCTTCCCTTGTAGATGTCTCAAAAGAAAAGATATGTAGCGGTCACTTTGGTCATAAATTTTCTTTTTGCCCATATTGTGGCGATAAACTGGACAATGAAGGCAAGCATACTCAGATAAATCAACCATAAAAAATGAAGGTTATTGAATTGGCATCGGTATTGGCTGGCCCTTCTGTCGGAATGTTCTTTGCCGAACTAGGTGCAAGGGTCTTAAAAATTGAAAATAAAAAAACAGGCGGTGATGTTACCCGAAGTTGGAAACTATCGCTTGAAGACCCTGATAATTCGATTTCCGCTTATTATGCTTCTGTGAATTATCACAAAGAAGTTATTTTTTTGGATTTGAACGAAAGAGCTGATAAAGAATGGCTTTACAATGAAATAAAAGATGCTGACATTTTAATTGCCAATTACAGACAAAAATCAGCAATGAAGTTAGGTGTTGATTATCAAAGTTTAAAAGTTTTAAATCCAAAACTTATCTATGGAAATATCAGCGGATTTGGCGAGGATAGCGATCGGGTTGCTTTCGATGTGGTTTTGCAGGCAGAATCTGGTTTTATGTACATGAATGGACAGCCCGATGGACCCGCGACCAAAATGCCGGTGGCCCTTATCGATGTATTGGCTGCGCATCAGCTCAAAGAGGGTTTGCTTTATGCGCTTTGGCAACGCGAAATAAGCGGGGAGGGAGCATACGTATCGGTTTCCTTAATAGAGGCAGCACTCTCGGCACTTTCCAATCAGGCTTCCAATTGGCTGATGGCTGGTCATTTACCAAAGCGTATGGGATCGAAACATCCAAATATTGCACCTTATGGAGAATTTTTTAGCACAAAAGACGGAAAACAAATCGTACTGGCAATTGGAAATGATCATCAGTTTACAAAGCTTTGTAAAATGCTAAATGTATTTCATATTGCCGAAAATATTAAATTTGCAGACAATTTTTCCAGAAACAAGCATAGACACGAATTGGAATTGGAACTTGAAATAGCATTTTTAAATTTTGACGCAAAATATTTACTCGAAGAAGCTGAAAAAATGGCCGTTCCACTTGGCCTCATCAGAAATATGAAAGAAGTTTTCGACCTTCAAATTGCCGATGAACTCATTTTAGAGGAAACAATTGAAGGGCAAGAAACTAAAAGACTAAAATCACTTATTTTTAAATACAATAAACAATAAAACAATGTCAGAAGATTTTACTTTGGATGATAGCAAGGAGAAAAAAGCGACTAAGCGAATTGGTTTTGGACCAAGGCTTCTTGTGTCCCTGATCGATGCAGCTATCATGTTGACAATTTTGCCCATTATTGCCTGGTTACTTATATCGACAAAAGCTGCAGATTTTATGATTCAAAAAGGATACGAAGCTTTAAAATCTGATGAAGAAGCAATTGAAATGATTGAAAAAACGATGGGGGAATATTTTAATTTTTACCTAATTCTCATTGCTTTGCTTACTACATTTGGCATTGTTTATAATCTTATTGAAGGATTCTTTGGAGCCTCACCAGGTAAGATGATCATGGGTTTGCAGGTAGCAAATGCTGATGGCAGCAAAGGAGATATCAACCTATACATGAAACGTTGGTTCATCAAAAATGCTAATGCTGTGCTGGTAATTATCAATCTGTTAGTCGCGAATGCAGTGCTTGAAAACATTGCTTCTATTATTGGTTTGGTAATTTTCTTCGGCTGTTTTGCCGCACTTGGCGATAAAAAACAGGCACTGCACGATATTATTGCTAATACTGCTGTGTACAAGAGAAAGGAACTTTAATCTGTACAAATATACAATTGGGTTATTCCAAAAAGTAATTTTACAAGCCCTGAGATTTGATTACACACTACAGGCCTCCATCAGGAGTATAAATAAAAAGGAGCCGTCCAGACTTTATGGACGGCCCCTTTTGTATTTATTTTATTACTATTTGATTATCAATAACTTTTCGCTCTTTTGCAGGTTCTTTGATTGAAAAATCAGATAGTATGAACCTGCCTGAAGAAATTCTGTACTGATTTCACTTATTTCAGCATTTAACTCATGAAAGCTGATTCTTTGTCCCAGGTTATTGAAGATGCTTAGTTGAATAAGATCTGAACCCATTGTTTGAATGCTGAATCTGTCAGAAGCAGGGTTAGGGAAGATATTTACAGTAAGGTTATTTGAATTCACTTTGTCTGTCGCGATAGGCGGATTGTAAATACAGCTGCTACCACCTTTCAGTTCGCAATAGCGCTGCGAAAATTCCTGCAAAAACCAGTTTGCGATTTCGGCATCGTGAATAATCAGGGTGTTCTCATCATTTACGGTTTCGGCAGCAGTTGACCAGTTGTGCGACCCTGTAATGACCATCGGATCTGAATTTGGCGTATTCGCATCTACAATGCCATATTTATGGTGAATATCGTAAGGTAAAGTATGTTGCATAGCGTCAACTCCTGCATTGGTTAGGTCAACAAATTCTGATCCCTGATCGTTAATGTTTTCAATTATACAGGCCACAGTTTCTCCGCCCTGGTGTTTTGCGATAATACTGCTGCCCAAATCATTTTTTGTTAGGGTAAGCAAAGCCACTTGAAGATCACCGCCGGCACTTTGAAGGGCTTTATCTATCTGTTCAGTTGTTTTGTCGGATGGAGAAAAATAACATTCAATGCTTTTACCGCCAATATTAAAAAAGTGCGGGGTATTATCCGTTTTTAAATTTCCGGCTTTTGAAAGTGAAGCGTTTGGACTACTGCCTGTGGACCCCCACATCTCATCAAATTCCAAAACATAGGCCTTTGCCAAAGCCTGGTCCTGAATAAGAATCACATTATTGTAATCGTCATTGATATTGTTACTTGTCCAATTCATAGAACCTGTCCAAACATAAGATTTGTTTACACTATCCACATCGGTTATCATGAATTTATTATGCATCAGATCGAGGCCGTTTATAAACAAAACCGGAAATTGAGCCGCGCTTAAAGCTGTGTTGGAAGTACCGTCATCGGCGATATATCGTACTCTTACACCGCGATTATGGGCACTATTGAGTGCCGTTACTATGGCGGAAGTGTTATTATTGTAAACAGCGCAATCGATTTTGCTTCTTGCAGAGTCGATTCTTTTTATCATTTCGGCCTGTATTGCCGCAGGGCTGTTGCTCAGGTTTGGAAAAGTTCCGGATGAAACATCTGTATCGATTGAGCCATTAAAAAATACCTTAATTACTCCGCTTGAGTTAGAGGCAGTGCTGTACAAGTATGTTTTAGTAGACTGAACTGTGTCAGCGCCATTTATAGCACAAGGTCGCACATAATAAAATGTTGCAGGATTTAGGCCGCTTAAGTTAATACTATGATTTGTTGTATTTTGTCCATTAGCAATATAACCCAACTCCAAAGAATTAGTAGTTCCGTATTTTATGATAGACCCAGCCGAAATATTGGTTGTAAATCCAACTGTAAAACCGTTATTAACGATGTTAGTCTGTCTTGGATTACCAAAGATTACGAATTGAGCCATCGTGTAATGGCAAATCATTGATAAAAAAAGAATTTGTATAAATCTGTTCATAAATCAATTAGTTGAAAAAAGCAGAATTCCGCTTATGTACGGAATCCTGCCGTAAAATTTTTGTTTCCTAAACAATTTGCAAAATAGGAATTTTATTCCATTTTACAAATTTCATAAGCTTAACAAAGTAATATTTTGATTTAATACTAAAAATTAAAATTTTAAATCTAAGCCAATCATGAAATTAATACCTGCCTGCGGAAATAAACCTATTAGATGATACAAATCTCCATTTTCCTGTCCACTGTAGGGATCATCTTGTCTTGG
>CAMDAB010000015.1 GCA_945888475.1 Saprospira grandis DSM 2844
CAAAGAGCAGGAGCAGGGCTCATTATCAGCGAAGGTACTGTAGTTAGCGAATCGGCAGTGGGATATTTGCGCGTTCCAGGAATATATACTGAAGCTCAGACCAAGGCCTGGAGTTCAGTAACGAAGGCAGTTCATGAAGCAAATGGGCTCATTTTTTGTCAACTTTGGCATGTGGGAAGAATTACGCATCCGGCGCTTACTGGCGGCAAGCTGCCATTATCGGCTTCAGCTCTAAATCATATGGGTAGAATTCTTACATATGAGGGCGTTATGGATTCTATTGTCCCAAGGGCGATGGATAGGGATGATATCGAGACAGTTAAAAATGAATTTGTAAAAGCCGCTGAAAATGCAATAAAAGCAGGGTTCGACGGTGTGGAAATTCATTCGAGTAATGGATATATTTTCCATCAGTTCTTTTCAGCTTCTTCCAATGTAAGAACAGATGAATATGGTGGAACGGCCGAGAATCGTGCAAGATTTTTCTTTGAAGTGCTGGATGCCATGATAAAGGTAATTCCTGTGCAAAGAATAGCTGTCAGGTTGAATCCTATGATGCACGAAAGTATTGGAATTCTTGTCGACGAATCTACTTTGCCGGTTTTTGATTACATCGTTCAACGTCTGAATGATTATCCTATCGCTTTTCTGCACCTTACCCGAGCTGTTAAAATCTTAGAAACGCCTTTTTTCGAAAAAGATGTTATCGGAAGATACCGCAAAATATACAAGGGCATTCTTGTAGCGAATGGTGCATATAGTCCTGAGGAAGCGGAACAGGAACTACAATCAGGTAGAGCCGATGCCATCGCCTTTGGCAAGCTTTTTATTTCAAATCCTAATTTGCCCGAGCGCATCGAAAAAGGACTAGCCCTAAAAGAATGGGAGCATACAAGTTTTTATAGCCCTGGTGAAAAGGGTTATACCGATTATTGATTAATTTTTTAGACCAATAATTCGCCAAACATCCATAATATTCATAAAAAAGGGCCCATATTTCTTTTTCAGCGCCTGTTCTTCCTCTCTTTTCCAATAATGCAGGTTGCTTACGGTGTAGAGGTATCCAAAATTGTAAGCAGTTTTACTTTTGTATTTTTCCGAGAGTAGTTTATTTGGATAACGGTACAGTTTTTCCTGTTTTTTTACAATTTTTAAGGCTTCTTCACTGATTTTTGCAGCATTAGCCAGTCTGTTATTTGTGTCGTTGAATGTCGTTTTATTGATTGAGGCCTCACGTTTTTCAACATAATAACTTAGTATCTGGGCCTTGTGTTTTGCTCTTAATATTGTAATTTCCAAACCATTCATAATTTCTTCCATTTCGGCATTGCTATAGCTTTCCGATTTTAATTGTGAAATCAGCAGATTGCTTTTGTCAACAAAACTTAAGAGCGGCTCGATCACATTTTTTTTAAGGGTATCGAGTTGGTAGGGCATTGCCTTTTTCAACAGGAATTTATTGCTGTAAATTGGCCTTGGTTGAAATTCGAGCTTCAGAAATGCAGGTAATTCATCCGTAAATGATTGAGGCGCCATATATCTTATAAGTTCCTTTTCTTTGATGTATTCCTGTTGTAAATCAAGCAGCTGTTGAAGCGTTTTAATGCTGTTGTTTTCGGGCGCTAATATATCTACATATTGAAGTGGCTGCACTTCCTGATTTTTTCCGTTAAATTGCTGAGACCAGCTCCAGCGGGCAATGCTCCAGTCGGTTAGCCAGTAGCCCCATTCCCAACCCGAGCTAAATGTAAGATGCCCCTCGGCGCCCAAAGAGTCCATTAGTACAATATCATTCAATCTGGCATTAAGATAGGGCAGAAGGGTCATTGGCACCGAATTGTCGAAGGTAATCCAGTAGGCCGATTCAGGATAATACCAGGTTTCGCGCAGCTTCACTTCTTTGTTGAAGACATCTAGCATATGCCTTAAATTGGCATTTTTATAAACAGGCGCTTTGTTTTCAGATACATTATAAAACATGACCGAGTGAACCAAAAGCCCTCTTTTGCTGTCGATGGCTTGCTCGGCCTCGTTCATCACATATTCCCGCTGTTTTTTTCCGGCAAGTAGTTTTTCTTTTTGTACAACATGTTCCCTTCCAAACAATCGGGCGCCTTTTTGCTCAATCAGTTCACCGAGATAAAGTTGAAGTTTTTTCTTTTTTCGAATGTTGCCACTGCTAAACTCAGTTGTCGAAAATTCAACACTGTAAACATCGAACCCTGCCTGTGAGAGCCAATTGATATTTTTTTCAATCTGTTTTTTTCTGCTTAGAATAGAGGCAGGAAAATTGCGGTAAAGCATAAAAGCCTTTTGTTGTATCATGTGCAATGAAATATCCACACCCATTATGATACCGCGACTTTTTCCATAATCGACTGCCTGCTTTATATAAGGAATCCATTTTTTCCTTTCAATGCTTTCCAAAAGATTAAATTCAAAATAATTCTGCTGATTTCTAGCCAACCAGTCGATATAGCTTTTTATTTCTTCGATGCCATTTTCAAATTTAACATTCAGGAGCGCCTCTGTCAGTTCTATCGGGTGCATCGTATGCAGGTGAAATCCCCTTTTGTTGAAACGTGCTTTTACCTTCCATTCGAAATGCTCTGTCAAAGGCCAATTTTTGATTTCAGGAATAAAAGTCTGCTTTGGATGATAAAACCTAAAACCAAGTTTCTCCTGCAAAAGTCCGTATAGCCCAAAACTAATTCCCTCGTAGGACATTGCTTCCAGTCTTAGTTCAATTTGATTGCTGCTGAATTTAGATGTCCAGCTATAATCCTGAGAGGGATACCTAAGGGTAGCGTTATTGTTTTGAATTGAAATATTCAAGCTGTCAATTTCGGGTAATATCAATAGAATTTCTGCCTTTGTATTGTTCAGTTCAACAATACAGTTGCAAGATTTTTTCAATAATGCTTTCACATCGTCTATTGACTTAGCGCTGGCACTATGACTAAGATTTGCGCTATTGCTGATGATGGATATGCTTTCAATTGCTTTTAAATTATTTAAAAACAAGCAATTAAAAAATATAAATAAAAATATATGTAGTTTTAAGGTCGATTTCATTCAGTTTCTTTTTGAAAGATTGGCGGCAAATATACAATTATCCAGGATAATTAGAGCATAATACAATACAAAGCCATTCAAAAGCAGTAATCAAATATTAATTTTTTTTAATAGATATTTCTTCTAATTCCATCGAACATATGAGAAAATGATTTGAAATGTTAATAAAAAAAAAGAACTTTGGGAAAATTTAAACGCCGGGAATGAATTATACCAGACTAAGTATTTACACGATCTCAACGATTTTTATCATAACAGCGATACTTGGTTACTTTGCCATAAGCAGGATTAAGTTCGATTTCGATATGCGGAATTTTTATCCGCTCAATAATCCCGAAACTGAGTTTTTTTATCAGTATACCAATGAGTTTGGTTGGGACGATGATTACATTTTGATTGGATTGGAAACAAAAGGTAAAGATGTTTTCGAACAGAAATTTCTCAAAGCTGTTGACAGTCTGGGTAAATTAGTTAGAAAGCATCACAATGTCAAAAATGTTGCTTCGCCTACAGAAATGGAGGTTTATCGTTTCGTACCTTATATGAATGTTGTGAGCAATTCGCCGCTGATACACCTGGATGAGCCAGATAGAATAGCCAATGACAGCAAAACTGTTATGTCGAGAAAGGAACTGGTTGGCAACCTTTTCGCGCCTGATAAAAAATCGGTGGCAATTATTATTAAACAGGTGCCCAATCTTCAGTATGAAAATTGCGATAGTTTGGTAAAACACCTTGAAAAACTGGTACAGCCATTTTCTGAATTCAAAAAAGTACACTTTGCTGGTAAATGTTTTGGTCAGACTACCTTTGTTAATCTTACCAAGACAGAGATAGTACTTTTTATTATGCTTTCCATTATTGTAAATATTGTCTTTCTTTATTTTACTTATCGTCGTTTTTGGGGAATTTGGATGCCTTTGCTTGTTGTAGGCGTTACTGTACTCTGGACCCTTGGTACCATGATGATGCTTGGACTTTCGCTTGATTTTATCTCAAATATTATCCCTACAATCATTCTTATTATCGGTATATCCAATGTCATACATTTCCTAACGCACTTCCTGATGGAAATGGAATCGGGTATGAATAAGATAGATGCCATAAAAACAACCATTAGAAAAATTGGAACAGCTACTATTTTTACAAGTTTAACCACCATAATAGGGTTTCTCAGTTTAATGTTTTCGAATGTAAAACCATTGGTGAACCTTGGAGGATATGCTTCCTTGGGGCTGGTATTTGCATTTATCATTACTTATACTTTGTTTCCTGCTATTTTGGTTGTTTATAATCCCAAATACAGCTCCAAATCAAAATCGGCAAATGATTTTTTACAAAATATACTAGAGCCACTATTCAATTTTACAATGAAATTTAAACTGCAGATTATCATTGTATCAGGTTTTATTTTAGCTTTTGGAATATGGGGTTCTTTAAAATTGGTGGTAAATCAACATCTGCTCGAAGATATAAACGAGCGTCACCCACAAATACAGGCTACCCGTTTTTTCGAAAATGATTTCAGCGGAGCCAGGCAATTTGAGATGGAGGTTAGATTGCTCGATAGCACAAAATCGGTACTCGAGCCTGAGGTACTTAAGAGCCTCGATAAGGTTGATAAATATTTGAGCAGTACCTATGGTGCTGGTGCACTTTTTAGTCCTGTTGGTCTGTACCGCGAGGCTAACCGCGTTCAGCATTCCGGGCAAAATGCCTATTTTGTGCTCCCTGATAATGAGTCTGATTTTAATAAAGCAAAGGATCTTGTCGACCGTTTTATATCAAAAGCATACCCAAAGGTTTATACTGCTGATTTGAAGGCTGCAAGATTTTCTGGAAAGATGGGCGACCTGGGCAGCAATGAAATCAATAAAAGAAACATTGCCTTGGCCGAATTCATGAAAAAGGAGGGGCTCGACAAACAAATCAGCTGGCATATTACCGGTTCTGCACACTTGATGGAACTGAATAATTTCAATATTGCAAGCAATGTTTATTATGGAATGATTTTCAGTTGCCTCATTGTAGCGCTGATTATTGGATTTCAGTTTGGTTCTGTAAGAATGGCCATCATTGGTATGATTCCCAATATTCTTCCCATGCTTTTTGTGGGGGCATTGATGGCGCTGAGCGGTGTAAATATCAAAATTTCCACTTCAATTCTTTTCATTATGTCTTTTGGTATTGCGGTAGATGATACCATCCATTTTATGAGTTCCTACCGTTTCGATTCAAAAAAATATCCCAATGACAGGGCAAAAGCATTGTTGGAAACTTATAAATCGACTGGAAAGGCAATCATTGTTACATCGCTTATATTGATAGGCGGCTTCTCTACACTTATCTTTTCAAGTTTTGGAGGTACCTTCCACATTGGGGTCTTCACCAGTATTTGTCTCTTTGTAGCATTACTTGCCGATCTCTTTTTACTTCCGGCGCTGCTCTTTTATTTTGGTACTGAGCCTAAACCAATTTTCGGTAAAAGGAAAAAGAAATCCTAAGTTTTAGTGCTTTCTTCTGATACCCTCAGCAATTGCATCGATTCCTCCTTTTTCGTTTAGAATTTCAGCGACCATTTTGAATAGAAGATATTCTTCCCAGTTCCGGTAGTTGATATTGTCGATGATAGGATTACCCTGCGATTCAAAGCGCATATTCAGTTTGTCGGGTTCCTGAGTGATATCAAAATAAGGATGAATTTCTTCATTGCTCCAGCAGCAAATTCTAACAAATCTGCTTTTGTTTTGGTGGAAACAGCCCATTTTAATATGTACATTCATTAAATTTTTATCGATTGCTACATTGGGGCTGAAAATACTGTAATCTCTCGACTGCGGAATCCTGATGTTGTTCCAGAACCATAGAAGAATCCACTCATCTATTCCGACAAGGCCTTCCTTTACAAATTCAAAATAGGCTTTTTCCCAAATTTCGGGATTGTCAGATGTAATATATTCTTCCAGTTTCATAATTAGATTAAAAAAATGTGGTTTCCTCTCCTTAGAAGAAACCACAGTTATGTGAGATATGGTTCAGAAAACCTTTATTTATTCAATTCGCTCAGCTCAACTTTTTTACCATCTTTAAAAGCAACTACAAAAGGCTTTATTATACCTTTTTCCTCAGCTTTTTTAACGGCAGCCTTTGCATCGTCTAAACTTTTGAAGCCTTTGAGATAAATGTAGCTCAACCCGTTATCAGCGTTTAAGAGTTGTTCCTTAACGCCAATTCCAGTTAGGTCGGGTAGTTTCGATTTGGATGGATCTTTATAAGCACCAATTTGAACCTTATACTCTACCACAGCTATCTTGGTATTCGTTTTTACATCAGATTTTACAGTGCTTTTATCTGCAGCCTTAACCGATTTATCCTCTGCTTTCACAGTTGTTTTGTCATCAGCTTTAACCGTAGTTTTATCCTCTGCTTTCACAGTCGTTTTGTCAGCAGCTTTTACAGTCGTTTTATCATCAACTTTAACCGCTGTTTTATCAGTTGCCTTCACAGTTTTATCCTCTGCTTTCACAGTTGTTTTGTCATCAGCTTTTACAGTTTTATCCTCAGCTTTTACCGTAGTTTTATCAGCAGCTTTTAAAGTTTTATCTTCTGTTTTAACCGATACTGATTTTGGGTAAACAAGTATTAACTCACTATTCATTTTTTCAGAAGCTGATTTTTGTGGCAGCTCAGTTTTCTTAATGAAGGATTTTTCTAAACCTACAATTTCTTGAACTTTAGCCAGAATTTCTTTTGCATGAGCTTCTTCTGCAAATACACCCAGTCTATAAACTTTTGATTGTCCTTCTTTATAAGGTTCTGTTATGATATTGGCCAAAGAAGATAATTCTTTTTGTGTTGTTGCATTCATTTCCTTGAAAATGCCTACCTGAATCTGGTAGCCGCTAGCAGGTACGGCTTTCCCTGCTTGTGGCCCTCTCAAAAAGGTTTCATTTACAGCATTATCATTTTTTACACTTCTAGCAGCAAGGCCGTTTTCGAGCATATATTCCTCTGGAACGTCATTTGTAGTAGCACGTGCCATATCGCGCTCACTGAGGAGTGTTAAGCGCTCACCGTTACCAGTATTTACTTCGAATGCGAAGTTTTCAAAGCCCTGTCTTGAGCATTTGATTTCATATTGTGTCTGATGATCAAGTACGATGGAATATTCACCATATTTATTGGTTTTAACCTTTCGCTCCTCTCCAGATTTCTTATTTTTTACATAAACCCAAACGCCCTCAATTTTTTCTTTAGTCGAGCCATCGTTGATCGATCCGATATATACAGTTTCTGCACTTGGAATCTTATTGAGGGTGTTTTCCGTTTTAGTTTTTTCAGTTACAACAAGTGGCTCTTCAGCTTTTTTAACTTCTTTGATAATGGGCTTTTCTTCCACAACTACAGGAATTGGCATATTAGTAGCCTTATTATCGGTTTTTACAATTTCTGTTTTATAAGTCTCAGTAATGATTGCATTTTTTGGATCTACCTCTTTGTTAGCCACAACGTTTAAAGGACGATCATCATTTACCTTTGGCATCATAGATAAATCACCAAGTTTAATGGCGGAATAGATATCATAATCGCCTGAACCACCTTGACGGTTTGAACAGAAATAAACAAGATCATGGCTGTAATCAAGTACAAAGTTTAAATCATCGGAGCTGCTGTTGATGCCAAATCCAAGATTTCTCAAATCTGTCCAACTTCCATCTTTGGGATCTGCCCTAAAAATATCGAGCCCACCAAAGCCTTTATGTCCGTCAGAGCTGAAGTAAATTGTACCAGCTTCGTCAATGTATGGATAGATCTCATTGCCTGGACCATTAATTGTAGAGCCCAGATTCTTAGGAGCCGACCAACTGCCGTTGCTTAGGGTAGAGGCATAAATATCGAAACCGCCGTAATTAATTTCTAGACCTTTACCCCTAGATGCGAAGTAGAGGGTTTTACCATCTTTTGAAAGAAAAGGATATCCTGCTTCAATGTTTGCTTCAGTATTGGCAAATTCAATTCTTTTTAATTTAGGCAATTCCTTGAAGGTTGAAATATCGGCATAGCTCAGCTGAAAAACCCTTGCATTGCCTGGGTTGAAGCCTTGTCTAAGTCCTGCCGGCAAATTATTTGAAGAGCTTATCAGCAGTTTTCTGTCGGCCGATAGGCAAAAAGGAGCAAGATCTGCAGCTTCAGAAAGAAACTTTTCATTGCTGTTATCATGCAGTAAGGCCGCATCGACTAATTCTTTGTAATTTTTTCTGTTTGCAGTGTAAATATAATCAGCATTTGGATCTGACACAGCAATTGATTTCACCGTTTTGTTCGATGCATACATAAATTGAGAACCCGAGAGAAAAAGGGAATGTTCTGAAGCAGTGCTGTTTACATTCTTTTCATTGGCAATGCGGTGAAAGGCTGGTATTTTGTTTTTGTTGTCGAGGGCAAAATCGCATGAATTGATGTTCTGCTCAATCAACTGAACCAATGAACCATTGCCAATAACATCAGGATGTGATTTCATTTGCATCAGTACCGAACGGCATTTGTCATATTTGCCTTCCATCTTCAAGCTGTAGCTGTAGTTGTACCAGCAAAGAAAATCTGCACTTTGAGATTTGGTCAACTGCTCATAGAGTGGAACAGCTTTAGCTGCTTTATTGCTGATTCTGTATAAATCAGCAAGTTTTAATTGCAAGTCACTGCTGCTTGGATTTTCGCTAAGTGCAGTTTCGAAATAAAAGATTGCCGAATCGATCATTTCTTTTTCGAGCAATTCTTCGGCAATAACTAGAGCGGATTTTTGTGCAATGACTGAATTTCCCAAAAGGAAAGTTCCGATAAGCAGCAGGTAGAAGTTTTTGCGTGTCATACTTCAATTGTGGCTTTTAATTATTTGAAATTCAAATTAATAACTTGTTTGCTTATATTGGTCCGATACGGCAAACACAAAAAAATTCAGATTGTGCTGATTTAAAGGTCAGTATAAATCTACAAATTTAAGGCCAATATTAAGTAAAAAATTCGAAAAAGTCCATAGATTCTAAAAAAATTATGAAATATTTAGCAAAAAAGTTATACCTTTAGTCTTTGGGTAAAATAATTTAACATTTCTTTATATTTTAGACTGATGTTTGTTTTTTTGAAATTGACGAATGTTTTTCAATCTGCGGTCTGGCGTTTCTTTCTTGTTGTGGGCAGTTTCACAGTGGTACTTTTTTCGGTATATTTTACCCTGAATCTGGCCAATGAATTAAAAAGACAGGAACGAAAACAAATGGAGCAAATAGCAGATGCCCAATTGAGTATGATAACCAGTGATCCAAACTGCGATATAACTTTTCAAAGTAAGATTTTGGAATCGAATAAGAGCGTTCCAATGATAATGGTCGATGGCGAAAATAATATTATCGCTGCTACCAATTACAAACAAGATTTCGAAAAAGATCCGACTTTTTTCAAAAAGGAATTAGAATTTTTGAAAAAAACTGACAGGCCTGTTATCTTAGAACACAAGGCTTTGGGAATTAAAAACTTTATTTATTACCGACAGTCGCATATAATTAGTTATCTCGAATGGTTTCCTTATATTCAATTCAGTCTGCTTTTTGTTTTTTTTACGCTGGCTTATTTAACATTCAGCTCCATACGTAAATCTCAGCAAGAGCGGATCTGGGTGGGAATGGCCAAAGAAACTGCGCACCAATTAGGTACTCCGCTTAGTTCGCTTATGGGTTGGATAGAAAATCTTAAATCCCTTTATCCGGAAGATGAGCAGATGAAAATGATCTGTAGCGAAATGAACCTCGATTTGGAAATGCTTGAAATAGTAGCTGGAAGATTTTCGAAAATTGGCGCAAAGCCCGAACTTAGCCAACAAAATTTATTTGACCGACTCAGAAGGCATTATGAATATATTGTACAGCGGGCACCCAAAAAAGTAAAACTTGAATTTCCCGATTTTGAAAACACAGCCCCTGTTTTAGTCAATATCAATGCTATTCTGTTCGATTGGGTAATTGAAAACCTGCTAAAGAATGCCTTGGATGCGATGGATGGAAAAGGTATAATTAAATTGGAAGTAACAGAAAATGAGCAATTTGTTTTTATTGATGTATGCGATAGTGGAAAGGGAATGCCTAAGTCAAATTTTAACAAGGTATTTAAACCGGGTTTTTCGACAAAAAAGAGAGGTTGGGGCCTTGGTCTATCTCTTAGCAAACGCATAGTTAGTGATTATCACAAAGGGAAAATTTTTGTAAAACAATCTGTATTGAATCAAGGTACAACTTTCAGGATTCAGTTGCCGAAAAAAAAATCTAAGTAAACCAAAACCAATGTAGTAGCTTATGAAATTATTTTTTTTAGTGCTGTTGACAATTTTGTTAGGTTCCTGTTTCAGGAATGCTAAAAACCTAAAAGTAAATGCCTTTGTAATAGAAAAAAAATTGGAAGACAGCTTATTCGCTGTTGAGGCAGAAAAGCAGGTGCTACTACAAAATTATACAAAAGACAGTATTCGCACAGCAGATAGTATCGCAGCGCTACCAGTTCCAGTCAATTACGACACGGTACTTTTTGCCTCTATATTGCGCAGCCCTTGTCTTGGCAAATGTCCGCACTACGAAATTCGATTATATCAAAGTGGCCTTGTTGAGTATTTTGGCTATGCAGCTGTCGAGAATATTGGAAAGTTCCACTGCCGTATCGACAGTGCCAGTTTAGACGCTATTTCAGATATGGCAACAAAATGTAATTTTTTTGCTATGAGCGATTTTTATCCCGAAACTGGAATGCCAATCAGTGACTTTCCTATGTGTGTCTGTTCGCTAAAAAAAGAGAAGGAACTTAAAATTGTTTACAATAGAAATGATGCTCCACTCAATTTAATAAAATTTCAAAACTTCCTCGATCGAATTTTTGAAGACCTGCAGTGGGAAGCACTTAGTCCAGCAACCGGCAAAGCTTTATTGCCGGACCGTTAATAAAATTATAAAAAAATAGCCAAACAATTGACGGATTTAAAATTTTGTCTTACCTTTGCAATCGCTTCCCAAAATAGGGTCGGATGGCCGAGCGGCTAGGCAGAGCTCTGCAAAAGCTCGTACAGCGGTTCGAATCCGCTTCCGACCTCTTAGCAAGACAGATCATTCCTTTGGTCTGTCTTTTTTTATGGTTTGACGTTCAATGCAGCCTTTAGTCTACTGTAAACCGATGCAATTTTCGAACTGTCGGTATGGCCTTTATATTCCTTTACAAGGCGGTTTTTTCTGATGGTAACAACAAAACCATTTTCTCCTGGATTGCTTAAAAGTTCAGCAGTATTTTCAATTTCATCAAAAGCAGCATAAAAGTTTTTGTAGTTAATCGGATTATGTTCGGGGCGCTGTACTTTTCTATCGATAGCAGTTACAGTTGCTTTGCCTTCACTGTCAGCAATCATATCAATTCTTAAACCCTCAAAACTATTGTTAAAAGTTTTAGCAAAATGTATGGTCAGCTTGTCGCCCGGTTCGAGTCCTTGCAGCAGTTTTTCACTGTTTGGCACAATTTTGTAAAAGTTTTTTACATAATCCTGAAATACGATTGAAGTATCAGATTGTAGCCTAATATCAAAACTAATACTGTCGTTGAATAGCGAAACGACTTTAAACTGTTGCCGGCCGGTTTTAAGCTTAAAACAATAGTCGTAGGGTGCTTGAGTATTAAGATAATAATCTTTTTTTACGCCATCCGGGGAAATTTCCTTTCCATCGATATGGATATGATAAGGATCCCACCAATAGTAGGTTAGATTGTAAGCAGGAGACAATTTTGGATTGTCGTGAAGGCATAATTTAACCTTATTTTTTTGTGCAAACAGCTGATTTGCTACTGCAAACAGGAGTAAAAAACAACAGACAAAGGATTTCATATTTATAAGCTTTTTAATAATAAATCAGCCCCCTCTTTTCCCACTAAAATGCCAATTGCTACGCCCATGCCACCCAAACGTACAGCTGTAAATATATTGTCGGAGTATTGTGTAATGATTGGATTTTTTTCTTCACCTATCCCTAAAATACCGCTCCAGCGCATTTCAATAGCAGCCGAATGTCTATATGTAATATGTTTGTGAAGAAAATCTTCAAGAAAATTTTGAATCTCATCAGTCAGCTCCATTTTATCGGTACTTTCTTCCTGCATATAGAGGTGTCTGCCTCCTCCCAGCAGGACACGGTCGCCAATATTTCTGAAATAGACATATCCTTTGTTGTAATGAAAACTGCCTTTTAATTTCAAGCCGGGAATTGGAGCAGTAATGAGCACCTGATTTCTGGCGGGCTTTACCTCAATGGATGGAAAGAGGCTAGGCGTGAATCCATTTGTACATACCAATAATTTTTTGGCTTTGAGTGTCCACGCATTTTGAGTACTAATTTTTACATGGTTTGAGCCTTCTTCAATTCTAATAATTTCAAGACCATTTAAGACTGTGATATCGAGACTTTGAGCCAGACGAAAGAGTTTTTCCATCATTTTTCCACTGTGTAGCTGTCCCTCGTAATTATTTCTGATAAGATGCTCAAAGCCATTCAATTCATTATTTTTTAAACTCCTGTCGTCAATTTCAAAAACTTGCTTGCCGATAATATCTTTGAGAAGAGCGTTATATTTATCGATATTGTTAATGCTATTTTCAAATGTAGCTTTGTCCGCTTCGGTAAAAACCTCCTGTCCGCCAAGTGCCTGATAGTCAATTGTCGAATCGCCCAATTTTTCTCTTAATGCTAAAAGACCGCGCCATCTTTTTTCTACCAGCGACAACATGGCTTCTGCACCGTTTTGTTCGCAGTCATCTAAAAGTTCTGTCATAGAGCCAAAACAGGCAAAACCGGCATTCTTGGTACTAGCACCACAGGGGAGCGAGCCTCTTTCCACTACAATAATCTTTAGACCCGGATTTTGCTCTTTAAGATGAATTGCGGCATTTAGCCCAACAATACCGCTACCGATGATAATGGCATCTGTATTGTTAAAAAAGGTATCTTTTTCCCAAAAACTAAGCTGCATAGAAAGTGTTTGATTGGTTAATCTATTACAATATTAAAAAAAGCGTTAAAGAAATTATCCTTAACGCTCAATTTATTTTTTAAGATATTATCTTATTCTTCGGGTTCTTCGCCGCTTTCATAATCGAAGGGAAGAATTTTAGAATCCTTTACAGTTGACAAAGCCATTAATGTTTTTATTCTTTCAATTTCCTCGATTTTCGACAAGGTTTTGAAAAGCAGTTTTTCATAAGTAGGAATGTCTTTACATACCAGTTTCATAACTACATCAGCTTCGCCTGTGATGATATAGCACTCAACAATTTCGTCAATCTGATTAACTTTTGCTATAAAATTTTCAAGCGCATTGGTTTTTTGCCATGCGATTGAAACGAGTACAAAGGTTTTAACACTAAGGCCCATTGCTACAGGGTCAATCTGCGCATGATAGCTTTCAATAATACCTGTGTTTTCCAATTTTTTTACACGCTCGAGGGTAGGAGCAGGTGATAACCCTATTTTTTTAGATAAATCCAGATTGGTAATCTTACTGTTCTGCTGAAGGATTTTGAGTATTTTTAAATCGATACTGTCCAATTTCTGGGCGGGAGTAGCCATAGTTTAATATAAAATTTGGTTAACAATGAGGTAAATTAAATCGAATAGCAAAATTAAGCCTTTTTCTGAATAATCCTACATGAAAACAATTTTTCGCAAAATTATATTTCGAATTTTGGCATTAAAGTGAAAAAGCGCCAAATCTGTAGATTCAGCGCTTTTATTATTACGATAAAAAATCTTATGGCCAGATACCCATTGCAAGGTAATCGGCACCAATTTTTTTAATAGCGTAGACAAAGGCAGCAGTACGAAGGTCAGGAATATTTGGATCGGCCTGCCAGGTTTTTCTGATACCTTGATAAGCCTGAATCATCGATTCTTCGAGACCAGAACGAACAAGATCCAATTCATCAGCACCGTTGGTAAGCAGCGCACGTTGTGCAGGGCTTAATTCTTTTCCTGTCATTTGCAGAATAAGATCAACCATGTTATTGTAACGGTTCGAAGTGAAACGTTTTTCCATGTGACCAAAAGTTGAGTGCGAAAGGTTTTTCAACCATTCGAAGTAAGATACTGTTACACCACCTGCGTTGATGTACATGTCTGGAATGATAAGGCAACCTCTTTTGAGCAGAACTTCTTCAGCTTCGGGTGTTACAGGTCCATTGGCTGCTTCGGCAATGATTTTAGCTTTTATTTTTGAAGCGTTATCGGCATTGATTTGGTTTTCGAGTGCAGCCGGAACCAAAATATCGCATTCCAGTTCGAGGGCAGCACCTCTGTGTTCCAGCGTTGTTGTGCCAGGGAAACCAACAATAGAACCAGTTTTCTTGCGGAATTCAAGTAATGCGGCAATATCTATTCCGTCTGGATTGTGGATAGAACCTTCATATTCGGCAACACCAATTACTTTGATGCCCCCTTCAGCTATTGAAATAAGGCCTGTATGAGAACCCACATTACCCATACCCTGAATTACCATCGTTTTACCTTGGGTACCTGTTGTTAGGCCAATTTTTTTCATATCGTCTTCGTAAGACAAGGCTTCTCTGATACCGTAGAAAACGCCACGACCGGTAGCTTCGGCACGGCCAACGATACCGTTCTGTTCTACAGGTTTACCCGTAACACAACCAGCACCGTCCATTTCACCATGTTTCAGTGTCATGTAAGTGTCCATTATCCATGCCATTTCTCGAGGGCCTGTTCCATAGTCGGGTGCAGGTACATCCAGGCCGGGGCCGATAAAGTTTTTACGCACAAGTTCGGCAGTGTAGCGACGTGTAATTCTTTCCAACTGCTCTACTGAGTACTTTTTAGGATCGATTTTTACACCGCCTTTTGCCCCACCGTATGGTACACCAATTACAGCGCATTTGTAAGTCATAAGTGCTGCAAGTGCCATTACCTCATCTTGGTTTACATCCATACTGAAACGGATACCACCTTTGGTAGGCATGCGGTGATTGCTGTGCTGAACGCGGTAAGCCTCAATTACTTCCACATCTCCACCATCGTTGAGACGTACCGGAAACTTCATTGCAAAAATGGAGTTACAGGCTTTGATTTGCTCCAGAAGGCCTTCTGTCAGCTCACTGTAGGGAGCTGCTTTGTCAAAGTTTTTGACAACACCTTCGAAGAAGCTATAATGTTTGTCCGCCATAGAATTAAATTAAATTAGTCAATAAAGAATATTTAAAAGTTGTTTCGATGCACAATAATATCAGATGTCACCATCTTCTTTTTCAATCTTTGAAAGTCTTCTTTCAATAGAAAACATCATGATTAGAATACCAATAAAAACGACTACAAGCACTGCCACTACCACGTATATTTTTCCGGTACTGTCAAAAAAATCGCTTTTAGTCGATGCCGATTGTGCTTTGAGTAAATTCCCAAAAGCAGTAAAAATGGCAATAACAAGAAGATTGATTATAAATTTCATAGCTTATTTTGTAGCAAAATTGAGGTTTTTAAAAGTAAATAACAAATTAATCCAATTTATATTTTTAAACCCAACCATTTTAGTTTTCAAAACTCGAATTTCTGAAGTTTTATATTTGATTATTAAATATTTATAAAGTTTCCATTTTTCTGATCCAAATGTTTTCGACCCTTATTGCGAGGTTGGCCATCCATACACCAAATAGTATCCAGCCAATAACAGCAGGATAAAAAACCAATCGCAAACTGCTGTCGAGGTCATAGCTGCTGAATGCCGGATTACCCTCGGCTCCAGGATGTAGGCTATCAACCATGCGTGGAATAATGTATAACAAAGGAATCAGGGTGGCAAAAGCAAATATATTGTATGCAGCTGAAATTCTAGCCCTTTTATCTGCATCTTCGAATGAACTGCGCAGTACAAAGTATGCAAGATAAATTAGCAAAGCAACCGCCGATGTATTTTGCTTTACATCCCAACTCCAATATGCACCCCAGGTATGTTTTGCCCACAATGCACCGGTTACTACACCCAGTATACCATACAACACACCGATAGCTGCAAAGGATTTTGCTTTAGTGTCATTTTTCAATGAGTCGGCTTTCCCAAGTTGTTTGATCGAGAAAATTACCGAGAGTAAAAGCAAAAACATCATCCCAAACCACATGGGAACATGAAAAAACAGATTTCTTATACTTTCTTCAAGTATATTCAAAAATGGAAAACTAATTTTCTGGCTTGGCTGAATAAACTCTGCCGGGCATGTTTTGTAGCTATTTCCCGATTCGCTACTGTCTTTGCTGAGATATACTGAACTGAATACATAACCATTTTCTTTACTACCGATTTCAACAAACGGAAAAGGACTCTCTAGCTTTTTGAGTTCAAGACCAGCTAAATTGAATTCAATATCCAATTCTTTTTCGCTGGTGATTTTGATATTGTCGGCACAGATGGCCCTTGAAGAATCAATTCTCAGTCGCGCTGTTATTTTTTCAGCATTTTCTTTTTTGAACCTTGCATTGTAGAATTTTAGATTCAGGTGCTGAGATGCGGCTGTTTTTAGTGCCATATCCGACTTATCCGATACAATTCCGCTTCGGAGCGGTATAAGCATACCGGCAACTAATGAATACAGAATAAGTATTGCAGAAAGTAATTTCCACCAATGTTTCATATACAGCAAATTTTATTCAGGGTTCTGATTGGGTGTTTTGAAAAAGCTAAACTGCGACTGACCGTATTTTCTTAGAAATGCAAAGTTAGAATGTTTTTCGAAATTATGTCTTTCATCGTGCTCAATGATTAAAAGACCTTCTTCTTTTAAGAGATTTTTTTCAAAGACCAAATCCGGAATTTTCATCATTTCATGATCTGCATAGGGAGGATCGGCAAAAATAATATCGAAGCTAAGCGCAGCAGCGTTCTGCAGATATTGAAAAACATCTGATTTGATCAGCGCTGCCTGTTCAGATACTTCAAATGTCCGTAGATTTTTTTTTATGAAATCAATACAGCCTAAAAATTTTTCAACAAATACAACCTTTTCGGCCCCTCTCGATATAAATTCATAGCCAACACTACCCGAGCCTGCAAACAAATCTAAAACTACAATATCTTCCAAATCAATACTGTGCTGTAAAATATTGAAAAGCCCCTCTCTTGCAATATCGGTTGTAGGTCTTGTTTTCCATCCTTCAGAGGGCATTTCAAATCTTCGGCCCTTTAATCTTCCGCTGATTATCCTCATGAGATTGTCGATAAAATATCAAAAAACAAATGTTCAGGAAATTCTTCCTCAGTATTCAACTGCAGTTCAGTCGGCCTATTAACAAATTCAATTTCAGCAATATAAGTATGCAACAAGGCATAGATAGCAGAATCTTTACTCAGTGCTCCCGACAGGAATAGTGAATCTTTTTCAGTACTAAGATTATTAAGTTTGTAAAATTGTAAAACACAATAAAGTGCATCTTCCGCTGTGCGAAAGGGACTGGACATATGCTTATCTACTGCACCATAAGTCAATGCCCAGAAATATATTTTACCAGATTGCCAATAACTAAAAACCACTGATTTTTTTGGACAAATATTTTTAAATGCATGAAGCATACATCCGAAGTAATCTTTAATCTGTACTGCAGGAAAATTACTTTTGAAATATTGTTGGATTTTGTCTGATTGCAGTTTATAGTCAGCTTTTTCTTCTAATGTTAATATGGATAAGTTGATTGATTCAATTTTGTTTACAATAATATTTTCAACTTCGAGATTAGATAGTAGTGTTTTTAATAAATCAGGCTCATTATGCCATTCAAAAATTGTAAGGCTAATTATTTTTTGATTGTTATAGACTAAACAAGTAAACCTATCCGGTCCAATAAGGAGGGATAGGTTCATATTTTGTATGGGTTCTGAAATATCAGATCCTTTTATATCTACAATTTTTTTTACCAATTACCTGCTGTTGTAATTTTGGTTAAATCGCCTACTTTAACAAGTTTTGAGGTGTCAAATTCGGGATTGTACATACTGTATTCTTTCGGATCGTACTCTGGCATGTAAATTCTTACTTTTGTAGAAACCTCGAAGGTTGGTGTTGCAAAATTTGCAGCTATGCGGCTTCCTTCAAGATTTACTTTGCCGCTTTGAATTTCAAATTTCTGCTTGGCAATACTTTTCGATTTATACTCAGAGAAAGGTACCGTACTCATTTCGCTAATGTAATCTTTTAGTTTACTTTCAACAAAGGCATTGTCTGCTTTGTTTTTGTTAAAGTCTTCTGCCTTAACATAGCCAATTCTTGCCATATAGCTGAACATAGAATCTTTTGCAGCAAAGCGAATGCGCAGCGTGTCAGCTTTCTTGAGCGTGTCGTATGGATCGCCTTCAATTTTCAAAATTGAGAAGCTATCTTTCAGAAAAGTATTGAGCATATCATCGAAGTTCCCAGCATAGGCTGAATCTTCATGTAAAACCTTGTACATTTTCTGTAATTCAACAATGTCTTCCAATTGTTTGTGTAATGCAATTTTTCTTTTATCCCAGGTGGTTTTGAAATCGACCGGACGGCGAATGCTTTCTACAATATAATAAGATAGTATTATAATTGCTACAGCAAAAATTCCAAAGAATACGTATTTCATCTTTAAAAATTTTACAAGGTTTATTTATTAGGCTGCAATATTAAGTAATTTTTGAAAAAAGAAATCAAACAATGGATATTTTATCTGACTGTTTTGATAAAAATTTACAAAGATTTCAACTGAGCGTTTTTTGTGGAAACACAGAAGACACTGCAAAATTCATGGCATCATAAAATGCATCGCTATCTAAGTGGAGTTTTTCCGAAGCATTATCGAAGTAAGATATAAGATTTTCAGTAGGCATATTGCCGGTAAGATCATCTTTGGCCATGGGACAACCTCCGTAACCTTTCAGTGCTCCATCGAATCTTTTACAACCATTTTTATAGGCGGCATCAATTTTTTCGTGCCATGTGTTGGCTGTGGTGTGAAAATGCGCCCCGAATTCCACATCAGGGTAGGGGGGAATGAGGTTACTAAAGAGGTATTCTATGGTTTTGCTGTCAGCAACACCTATAGTATCTGACAGGGAAAGAATTCTAATATCGAGATCTGCAAGCGTATTTACCCACTTTTGAACAACATCCACATTCCAAAGGTCACCGTATGGATTGCCAAAGCCCATCGAGATATAAGCCACCATTTTTTTACCGGTTTTTACACAGATATTCTGAATAGATTCAACCCTCGACAAGGATTCTGCTATGCTGGCGTTGGTATTTCTTAGCTGAAAAGTTTCGGAAATGGAAAACGGATAGCCCAGGTAGCTTATTTCTTCAAAGTTGGAAGCATCTTCGGCCCCTCGCTGATTGGCAACAATCGCAAGGAGTTTAGTTTTTCTTTCATCCAATTCAAGTCCTTTCAATACTTCTGCAGTGTCCCTGAGCTGAGGTATTGCTTTTGGAGACACAAAACTGCCAAAGTCTAAGGTATCAAAACCTACTTTGAGCAATTTGTTAATATATGCCTTTTTTGTTTCGGTTGGTACAAAATCGTGAAGACCCTGCATGGCATCCCTCGGACATTCTATTATCTTTATCATCCTTCAGCTAAGTTATGGGACTCTGTTATTAGTAAATAATGACTGCAAATATATGAACAATATCGCATTTTTATGAGTTGTTTACTTAACTTTGCAGCTTAATCAAACGGAAAATTATATCATGAACCGAAAAAATTTGATGACAATAGGCGGATTTCTGCTTTTTTTACTTGGATTTATTGGAATAGTAGTAAACATGGTCGGTCTGCATTTTGCACTTACCGATTGGGTTACTTACTTGCTCGGTTCAACTATTGGCTTTATTTTTAAAATTCTCCTTGTAATTACAGGTGTTGTATTGGTTATTTTGGCTAATGGAAATGATGAAGACCGTTACGATGAGTATTTTGATGGAAATGCCTTCAAGTAACTAAAACTTGTTTTTCCACATCATCGATTCAACCGGGAAAATCGTACGCAGATTGTATTTTGCATTTGGTTTTTTGTTGTAATAATTTTCAATCTCGCCCGATACCTTAAAGTAAATCAGCTGTCCTATTGGCATTCCATAATAAATTCTGACTGCCTGAGTACATGAAATTTCCAGGGTCCAGGTATTGCAAAAACCTACATCGCCTTTGCCGGCAGTAGCATGAATGTCAATCCCCAAACGTCCCACACTCGATTTGCCCTCCAAAAAAGGAACTGCAGCATGCGATTCGGTATATTCGACTGTCACACCTAGATATAAGGTGCCCGGTTTAAGTACAAAACCCTCTTCGGGGATTTCAAAAATTTCAATCTCATTGTGTTTTTTGGCATCCAACACCTCATCTTTGTAAGTAGCTAGGTATTTTCCCAGATGTACATCGTATGAATTGGTGCCCAAACAGTTCTTGTCGAAGGGCTCGATGACAATATCGCCATCATTTATCGAAGCCAGAATTTCTTTATCGGAAAGTATCATTTTTTGATTTCGTTTAATTTTGTTAGTCTGCGCAAAGTTCGCAGACTTTGGCAGAAAAACAAAAAAAATTCTGTCTTTAGCCCAATCCTTTTTCAATACCGATTTTTATCGTTTTTTGAATGTTCGACAATTGATCGGAGAAATTGGAAAGCTGAGCCACCACCTGAAAAATAGGATCTGACCCATCGGCACCATTCAGGGCTCGGTCCTTCAGGTATGCTTCTTTGATTTGTGTCCAACGCTCAGTTTCCTCAGTTGACTGTATGCCCATCAGCGATTTTAGCTTTAGCATATTGGCCTCGGCATTTACCGTTAGTGTTTGAGATTCTCCTTTATAATGTGAAACAATGAGTGTCTCGATTTCTTCCTCATTCATAATCGGAACAACTTTTTCCGACATTTTATTCATGTTACGGTATGAGCCCTGCAATAGGAAAGGAGGCTCCGTACGATAAGCATCCGCCATTGCTGCAGATCTTATATACTCGAGATTGACTTTCAGAATCACATCGCGTACTTTTATCATACGTTTGAATACTTCGGCCAGTTCGTTCAATTCCTGATTACTATGGTTGGCCTCAAATTCCAGCCCCTCTTTGCTGCCCGTTTCGGTAAATTTTAGAATCGGATATAAATCTTTCAGCGATTTTGCTGCCAGTTTTTGCGTAATTGTATTTGCTGTCAATGAGTTTTCTATGTAACTCAATTCGAAAACATCTTGCGTTTTACCAATAATATCGCCCAGATTGTAAATATCGGAACGGTTGGCCAACATATCTGGGATTTTGAATTTCTCGCCACTTTCTGTGTATGGATTACCTGCCATAACAACTGCAACCCTTTTTCCTCTGAAATCATAAGTCTTGGTTTGGCCTTTGTAAATCCCTTCTACTTTGCGTTGCGCATCGGTGAGGGTGATGAATTTCTGCAAAAACTCAGGATGACAGTGCTGAATATCGTCGAGATAAATCATCACATTGTCGCCCATTTCGAAAGCCAGATTCATTTTTTCCAATTCCTTTCTGGCGCCTGCATTTTTCGCTTCAGCCGGATCGAGTGAGGTGACGGCATGGCCAATTGCCGGGCCATTAATTTTCATAAAAATCAAACCAAGTCGGTTGGCAACATACTCCATCAAAGTTGTTTTTCCGTAACCGGGTGGGGAGATGAGCAGGAGCATACCCATGCGGTCTGTTCGGGTGCCATCGCCTACGGTACCGATCTGTTTAGCCATATTGTCACCAAAAATGGGCAAATAAACGCTATCGATAAGTTTATTGCGTACAAAAGATGAAAGTACCCTTGGTTTGAATTCATCGAGTCGGAGCTGAATGCGGAAAGCCTCGCTAAGTTCCCTCTTCAGACGGCTGTATGCTTCATGCATTTTCACCGTTTCGTGGGTGAATATTTGCATTTTTCTCATGAACTGCGTAAAATCCAGCTGATATTTTCCACCGCTTTGTACTACTGGATGGTCTCCCCTGATGCCTTCAATTTCTATACTTGTTTTAATGTCGATGACCTGACTTTCCTGGTAGGGATTGCCAGTAAGCAGTACTGCAACTTCGTCCAAAAACAGATTCATCTGCTGATCTGGTTGCTGTGCAATATAGGCCTGCAGCCATTTTCTGGTGAGTTGAAATTGCTCTGCGGGCTGGCTCTCCAAATCTTTCAACGATTGTTCAAAGTTTCTTTGAGCGGCATTATTACTCAAAAAATTCAGGAAATTCTTTCTCAGCTGATGTGCATCGCCGCTTACCACAAAATAATTTCTGCGCGATACTTCTTTGAAAAGATACTGTGCTGCATTTTCAATCAGGTTGGAATCGAAGATTGGATTTACCTGTACAAAATCTTTCAGTGCATTGCGCAGCTGATCGAGCAGGTATTCAAATTCGCCGCTTTTTGGAAAAACCTGTAAGATGAGTCCGGCGCTTTTCAATTGTCGCTCCAAAGATTGCTTAAGCTCGGGCGAGGCAAATTTTTGCCAGAAGAAAGCTGCAACTGCCCTGGCATCGGAAGGAAAATATAAGAGGTCGATACGCTGACTCAGGAAAAGCAGCGTATTTAGAATCTTAGCAGCATCTTCATCATGAATTCCTTTACTGTAACCCTCACTGTAACGGTTGGCCGAAAAAGCCTGCACCAAAGGCAGTATTTCTTCCGATGCGGGTTTTATGCCCTTTTGCTCAAAATCTTTGAAACATAGATAGGCCAGATATTCCGAACGGTACACTTCTCGATTTTCGGAAGGGAAGCTCATGTCCCAAACAGATCGGGTAGCCAAAAACGCTTTTTCAGCTGCTTTCTCGAAGAATCCGGTGCCCGTAAGGTGATAATACATTTCATCGTCTTTTGGAACCATGGTCAGGTCGAGACTCTGAGTATTGACTGAGAAACTGTGGCGGCCAAATTTAATGGCATCGCCGCTTTCGCTGAAAAGGTCCTGTTTGTCGCGCAACTGCCTCAATGCTTCTTCCTGAATGGTTTTCAGCTGCGTCTGAATATCACCAGCCTTATTGCTGTCGCCCAGTTCGTTCAGTTGCTTTATAGTGTCCCTTACCTTGTCGATCATCAGATCTGAAGCAAAAAAACCATTGATTTCGGCGGCAGTTTTCATGGATACAGCGCGGTTTTTTATACCGTTCAATATCCTTTCGGCAGCGCTTTGCAGGGCAGTAGTTCTTTTATTAATTGATTCGGTAAGGCTGAGTTTTTTTGTTTCGAAGACATTGTAAATTTCTTCGCGCTTATCGGCGATTTTCAGGATGAACTCGTCAAATTCGGCAAATTTACTTTCCAGTTCTTCTATCTGAACCATCAGCTTACTCAAGTATTCGTCGCATTTACCCGGTGTATCTGAGATGTCGGTAAAGTTGATAATACTTTGGTCGATGAGTTTTACCTGCGCTGCAAATTCTGCTACTGCTTCGTTTCCACTCAATTCTTTCAGCCTTCTTTTCAGTGCAGCTTTGGCCTGATTAAGGGTGGAGAAAATAGCTGTTATGCTGTCGATGATGCGGGTGGTCTGCGTAGCATCCTCTATTTTTAGGTTGCTCACAATTTCTATCATCAACTCCAGTTGTTTGCCAATATTGCCGAGGCGTTCTTCCAGTTGCTTGCCTTGTCGGGCTGTTTCAACCTTTATAATGTCGGTATCTGCTTCTTTTACTTTTTCGATATAGGGTAGGAGCGCATCGTCGCGCAATAGAAAACCAACACATTCGGCTGACATTTTTTCCATTTGCTTGGCTGCCCTTTCCTCCATCTCATCGATGAGTTTGAGGTCGGTATATCGAAGCTCGCGCAATGAAATAACCTCGCCGCGCAGTATTCTGAGATTCGACAGTGTTTCCACAAAAACATCAATGCGGTTAAAACTGCTTTGTCCGATGAATTTGAATAAATCCTCCAGCTTTTGCCCCGTGGCAGCTATGCTGTTTCGGGTCGATTTTTTGATGGCCTGCACCTTTTCGAACTCGTCAATCGCAGCATTGGCCGATTTTCTGATTTCCCCCAAGGGTTCATTCAAACCAAAAGCTTTGGGATCCTTTATCCAATAGTAGGAGTCGAGTATGTCGCCCGATTTTTTATTGAGGTCATAATATAGATTGTTATAGCTGTCTTCCTTACCGAGCAGACTCAGGAGTTCCTGACATTCGGCCATGGCGCGTACGATATCAGGATTGCCGATTTTATAAAGAAAACTGTCGGTATAGTCCGAAGGAATCAAATCGCCCACAATAAAAGGAGTCTGCCAAATTTGTATGACATGATGTTTTCCGGCACTTTCTTCGGCCCTGAAATAACAGAGCTCACCACTGTCGAAAAGCGTATAACCATTGCAATAAATAGGGGTAGCTACATTCTGTTCAATAACATTGTAAGCCAGCAGGATATATGAACTTTTATTTGCATCGTAAAAAACAAAAAGATGGTCTTCTCCATTGGGCGATTTCAGCCTTCTTTCAAATTTGAACTGGCCGCTTGCATTTTTGTCAAAAACCTTATAATCGCCGGTCTGCAGATAAAAACCATTTGCAAAAATAAGTCCTTGACTTCCAGGCAATAGAATCCCAGAGTTGGCTAAGGTATCAATACGGGTAACCGTTTGCAATTTTTCATTAAATACAAAATAGCGAGGTTCTTCCAGGTAGGGTTTGATTTTGAGTAGAATTAGGTTGCCTAGGTCGGCAAAAAGCACTTCACTGTCTTCAAGTTTTTGGTCTTTATGCTGAACATCTTCTCGATAGATACCTTTGCCGTCGTTGGTATTGTCCTCAACTTTAATAGTTAGGTCTCCGCCGATGGTTTCAACAAAAACCCTGTCGAGAATGGAAATGTGCGAATGGTTGCCGTAGCGGAACATCTCGCGGCTGGTTCTTTTCCACTCAAATTCATGTTGTGCAGGGTACTGATATCGATGCTCCCCAGGTTGGGTATAATAAGAGATTTTGCCTTCGAGAATTTCCCATTTGAACATTTTTACATCGTTCACATCGGCACTCAGCTGAAAAACCATGTAAAAATAGGGGCTGTTTTGTTCAATGGCAAATTTTGTAAAAACAGCATTTCGGTAATAGCGGAAAAGGTTTTGAAAATCGGTGATAAACTGCCTGTGCGTATTAACAAAATCGAGCATATTTTCCTCATGGAAAAGTTCTCCATCGAATTTGTAAATACTGAAAACATCTTTGATGTTTACCTCTCTCAACCCTAAGTGCACATTATAGCCAAAAAAACACCAATCGCCGATACCGATGATATCGCGGGCAATACAGTTGTTTTCAGTATTGATGCGGGCATTGCCCTGTAATTTTAGTTCAATAGCCCCGAATACCTTTTTGCGTTCGTCGTTGAGCTGATTGAGGCGGTTTTTAAGTTCATCGCCAAAGCGGTTGAGCCTGCCTTTTATCACCTCATAGGTGCCCGACTCAAGTTGGGTGTTGTTATTTTGATCTTCAGCTAAAGTTTCTTCAGGGGGATTGGGAATATCGTTTGCCATTGTAATAAGGTGCTGGGTTTTTAACAGATAACTTTCAACAAGTATTTACTTGCTGAAAATATGATTAAAACTTCTTAATGAGTTAAAAGTATCAGATATAATTCATTTTGCTGAATTATACCTGATACCATGCAAAAGCTTGCTAAATAGCTTTTTATCCTAATAATTTACCGGCATTTTCATCACTCATCCCCATGCGTGAGATGCTGTCGATGATTCCCATCAAAGCATCTTTGTCGTTATCTCCGGCCAGATTGTAGAGGCGCGTCACAAGGGCCGACATAGAAAGTTTTTGTACGGTATTGGCTGCTACTCCGTATTGTTCCATAAAACGACGCACTCGGTTCAATAATGAATCATCGCCACTGCTGAGTAGGGCACCTTTGAAATCGCTGAGGTTTGTGGAACTGTCGATAAGACGGTCGACGGCTTTACCCCTGGTAACTGAATTAAGCAGCGAGTCGAAGAATTTGGTTTCTCCGCCCACAATATCGATTTTTGCGGTACGCATTGCCTCGGCAAGTACGGTTGATTGTGCCTGTGCAATAGCTCTGCGCGCATCGATTTCTGCAATTGTAATCTGGCGCTGTTGTTCGAGGCGCAGTTTGTACTCTTCATGGTCTTTGCCTACACCATCGAGCAGTTTCATGGCTTCTGCCTTGGCAGAGATGGATTTTGCTTCGGCCAAGCCTTTTTCCTGAACAATTTTTGCTTCGGCCATTCCTTGTTGCTCAGTTATATTGGCACCTACCGATCCCTGCTCTTTGTTCACCTCTGCAACATAAAGACCCTTTTTGCGCTCAGCTTCGGCCATAACTTCCAGCGCTTTTGATTCGGATATCGCTTTCTGCTCAATGAGTTTGGCATCGACCATACCCTGTTTTTCTTTTGCTTCGGCCTGTGCTTTGATAACATCTGCTTCGGCAAGTCCAACAGTGGCTTCTTCTGCGGCCTTAGCTTCAGCTGCAATTTTGCGGCCTTCAGAATCTTTTTGCAGGGCCGATTTACGCGCATCTGCTTCGATGACCAATTGCTGTGATTTTATTTCGGCAACAATTTTTTCAGATTCAGCCTTTTTAGTTTCTTCAATTTTCATACTGTCACCTAGTTGATTAGCCTCTATGATGGCAACCTGACGGCGACGTTCAGCCTCAGAAAGCTGAATGGTGTCCTGAATGCGCTGATCTTCTTCGAAAGTTTTCTTTTCTTCGGCTTTACGCTCTTTGATGATGGCCTGAATGTCGCGTTTTTTAGTTTCCAAAACGGTTTCTTTTGCAATTTTGGCCTCGCCAACAGTTCTTTCCTTACGTTCAACTTCCAACAAGCGATCAGTTTCAATGCGCTCGTTTTCAACTGCTTCGGTTCTCTCTTTGTTCTTTTTGGCTACAATGATTTCGCGCTGTTTATTTTCTTCGGCAATGCCTTCCTCGCGTTGAGCTTCTTTTTCTTTGAGCGAAGTTTCGAGGTTTTTGGTCAGAATAAGCTGTTTGGCTTCATTTTCCTGTTCCGATTTCAGAATCGCAATGGCGCGTTTTTGGCGTTCCTCTTTTTCTGTTTGTTGCAATTCGAGCTGAAGAATTGCTTCACGAGCTTCTACATCCTGCTTTTTGAGTGCTTTTTCGCGTTCGCGACGAATGAAGTTTGTTTTTTCAATTTGTATAGAAGTGAGTTCCTCTATTTTTTTGATACCCTCGGCATCGAGGATATTTTGTTGTTTTAGTTCTGAAAGTGGTGTCTGCTCAAGGTAGTCGATAGCGCAGTCGTCGAGTACGTAGCCATTAAGGTCGGTACCAATGGTTTCAAGGATTTTGACCTTAAATTCATTTCTTACGGTATAAAGATCTACAAAATCAAATTGTTTACCCACGGTTTTCAAACCTTCCGAAAATTTTGCATCGAAAAGACTGTTGAGCGTAATTTGATCGGAAGCACGTATGGTTCCGATACTTTGTGCTACTTCGATAATATCTTTTTCATTCTTGTTGACCCTTACAAAGAAAACAACTTTGATATCGGCCCTGAGGTTGTCTCTACAGACCAAACCGTCAGCGCCTGTACGGGTTACCTCGATGGTTTTGATGGAGATATCCATTTCTTCCATTTTATGCAAAACAGGAATGACGAAAATGCCGCTGTCGTAAGCCACCTTAGTGCCGCCGAAACCTGTACGGATAATTGCACGACCCTGGGGTACTTTTTTGTGGGTTTTAGCAATCAGGATTATTATCCCGAAAATAATGGCAAGTATTGCACCGCCTGAAATCATGAGAATTTGCCAAAGCATGTTTGAATAGGATTTTATGGGTTTTGAAAATTATTGAGAATAGAAATTTTGAATATAAATAAGCAGTTTATATGAACGAATTTAAATCAGGACAATTCCTCAGACTTTTCTACGATATAGCATTTTTCCTTGCTGTCCTGCTCGAGTATGACAATTTTATCGCCTTTTTTAAGTTCAGAACCGTCTTTGGTTTTGACTGAGACAAGCAGTGTTGAATTGTCGATAAAAAGCTTTGCCTGCCCAACTCCGTCTTTCTTTATTTCTGTGGTAAGCGTTCCATTATAACCCTCATAGTGCATGATCCCGGCACTGCTGTCTAATTTGTCGAATATGGGAATGAGTGGTGTGGATAAAAATTTCATAATAAAGGCGCTCAGCACCAGATTTGGAACAAAATAGAGCATGGCCAATAAAAAGTCATTGTATGGGTTGAATATACTGCCTATATGATTGCAAATCATCGAAATTGTCCACATGCTGATGATGAGAATGGACATGACCACCATAAAAGGTACCCGGCCAAAATTAAAAAAACGAAGCATGCCAAAAAACCAGCTATTTGTTGGAACATCATGAGGTAGATCGCTATGGCCATGGTCGATATGAATATCGTGATGCGTATCTACCTGAAAATCTATTGAATCGATTTTTATTGCACCCACGATAACAATTGACCAGTAGATTAGTACAGCTAAAAACAAAAGGCTAAGTATCAGATTGGAGGCTGAAAAAGCAGCGGCTAGGATTTCCATGGGTTTTGAATGCTTTGGGCTAAAATGATGCTAAAAATATAAATTATAATCAAGTGAAGCGATATAATTTGATAAAAAATTAAATAATTTTTGAATTTAAGTAAATAACAATAATTTTTTTCGGAGAAGATTATTTTTGAGTGCAAATTTTAAGGCATTTTGTAAGAGAGAAACCTAAATCGACCTTACCTGCACAAAAACATATTCAGAGATTATAATCAAAAAAGGCCTTATTATTTGCAAGGTATTTGACTAGTGCACATCTTAGACCTTGGTCTTCTGTCAAATTTCTCCCTAATAATTTCGCAGACATTTAAGACCTTCAGAATTATTTATCTGAAAGCAACACTTAAAAAAAATTTGTTGGAAAGCGGAAAAGGCTGAGTCTTTGTCAGGAAATCAAATTTTTCTGTAATTAGTGCCATGAGACTATGAACAAGGTCCTTAATCTTGTTTTAAATTATAGGCAAAAATAGAAGAAACATTTATCGCAATTATTGCATTATTAAGGAGTAATAACGCAATAATTGTATTTAATAAACTATTATGATGCTTAAGTATTTTAAGAATTGGCAGAAAGTAGGTTGTTTTGAAAAGAAATTTCATTATTGTCGTAATAAAATTGCTTAGCCCATTCACGGTACTGCCAGACTGGTCCGTCTCCCTTTGCCAAAGCTGGAGGTGTGATATAAATCTTATTTTCCCAAATTTTAAAATCTTGAGAAACATCATGTTTGTAACCTTTAAAAGCTGATCGAAGTACCAAATCTCGGATTATATTTTTAGGTACCAATGTCAAAAGAGGGTGTATTTTAGATGGGTTTTCGATGTTTTTAACCATGATTCCAATTTTTAGGTTTATGTAATTTCCTTCTATTGGTGTAGCTAAGACAAAATGTCTGGTCCTAATATTGAATTTAGGAATATAGGCCTCAACAATAGAATAACCCAATCCATGAGCCTCAGCATAAAATTCAACCCTTATCAATTCATTTCTTTTGCCTAGAAATCCGGCCTTGCGATGCATTGCGTAGGTAGCATTTAACATAGGCCCCTGAGTTAGGGCATCTTTTATAATCTCTACCTGTTTGTAGCCATGTACAGAGGCAAAATGCCCAATATCTACACTGTTTTCTGTGGTTTCCTGAGGATGGCTGCGCAATTTCCAGTCAATCGTAAGTAATTTTGACCAACCTTCTGATGCTATTTCGGGTACTTCCCAATCGGGACTATTTCCTTGCATGTCGTGCCAAATAAGGATAAAACCATTTTTCTCCTGCAATTCAAACATTCTTAAGCGAGCTTTAGGAGGTGGTTTTGTTGAATAGCCGGTTTTTGTGCAAATGCCATCAGCATTAAATTCGAAATCGTGAAATGGGCATTTAATACAGTCACCAACTATCTTGCCGCCATGTCCCAAATGAGCTCCCAAATGTGGGCAATAAGAAGTCGAGGCACATGCCCGACCGTTTTCGAGGCGAAAAAGCACAATCTCTTCACCCACAAATTTTTTACTAATAATTTGTCCTTTTTTCAGGGCATCAGACCGCTCAAGAACATACCAACCGTTTGGATATGGATGCAATAATTCAGGCTTTGGAAACTGCATAATTTTATTTTTAATTGTAAATAGCCGCTTGCAGGCTTTTAATATATCAAGTCGATTTTACTTATTTGCAGGGTAACATTTTTAGTTCAAAACACCAAAAGTTATAATCCTTTACTTCTTTTGATTTTTACGTATTTATCTGTCTCTTTCCAATGCTGCCGTAAATTTTTTAAAAATATGAATTTTAAACAAATGAAGCAATATTATTGAATTTAAAAAATAATTAAATTCTGAAAATAAAAAAACAGCTATAAATTTTTTCGGGGAAGATTATCTTTGACTGAAATATCAAAGTAAACTATATGACCAATTTTCCAATCGAGTTGAAAATACCCGTCGCCTGGGGCGATATGGATGCCTTTGGGCACGTAAATAATGTGCAGTATATGCGTTATTTTGAAACTGCCAGGGTAAAATATTTCGATAATATGATGATTGGCGATGATTCAAAATCGCAGGTGAAACCTGTATTAGCATCTTTGACGGCAAATTTCAAGATTCCGGTGGTTTATCCCGATACCCTTACAGTTAAAATCGGTGTTACTAAAATCGGCAACAGCAGTCTGAACATGTGCTGCGAAATGTACAATCAAAAGGGGCAGCTGGTGCTAGAAGCATTCTGTACCATCGTCAGCTTCGATTTTGAACTACAGCGACCAGTTTCAGTTCCCGTAAAAACAAGAAATTACATTGAAACCCTCGAGGGTGCTGACTTATCTGCTAAATAGATGGAAGGGGATAGCGGACTCAAGGAAAAAGATTTGCTAATCGATTATGACCTGATCATTATCGGATATGGTATGGTTGGCGCTGTTGCGGCCTTGCTTGCACTGAAGTACAAACTGAAAGTGGCCGTACTCGAAATCAGAAAAATCGATGACCTTTATGTTCCCAAGGCAGGTCGTATCGATGCCGAAACAATGCGAATATTTGAACAACTTGGTTTTTTTCGCAAAGATTTCAAGGCACTTTATGGGTCAAAGATACTTGATTCAAAAGGTCGGGATCTTGTTCAGGTTGTTCATGAGCAACTCAATGGCTTTGCCCCAATGTATAGCATCTATCAACCTGATCTTCAGCTGGAACTGCACCGAAAAATTGCTGCACAAAAAGACAAATTTGGTATTTATGAAAAACACAGAGCCGAAGCGATTGAGCTAAAAAAAGACCGGGTAAAAATCATTGCCCATGATCTTCAAAAGGATCATTTTTTTGAACTTAGTGGCCGTTTCCTCTTAGCCTGTAATGGTCAGGAAAGTCTGGTGCCAGCCCAATGCGATTTTAATTACCGGCTGCTCGATTATACACAATTCAGTTTGAATATAGAAACCAAAAGCCTGGAGCCGCAATCCTTTAATCAGTTGGCAGTCAGTTATTTAGATGGAAAATATCCGCTCAGTTGCATCAGTGATTCTGCCCTGCATCAGCGTTGGGAATTCAGACTCGATCCTGATACCATGGCTATGCCTGATGTTTACGAACTCATAAGGAAAGAGCTTGATAAAAAAATCAAGGGCGATTTTGAAATTCTTCATAGCTTTGTGTATCAATTCGAGACCCGAATACTGGACAAATGGCAGCAAAAAAGAATTTTTATAACAGGCGATGCAGCGCACATTATGCCCCCATATCTGGGTATGGGTCTTTCAGCCGGAATAAAGGATGTTTACAACCTCATCTGGAAAATTGAACTCGTTGCCGATCGCAGGGTTAAGGGATCAGTTTTGGATTCCTATCAGCCCGAGAGGGAAGAAGAAGCAAAGCATCTACTCGACCTGAATCTGACGCTCCAGAAACTGTTCGACAAAGGCGGAATGAGTATTATTGACAGAATTTTGACCTTTTTGGGGATAGGCATTGTTAAAAAAATTAGACTTGAAAGCAAATGCAGCAAAGGAATCATTGGGACTAGACACAAATTGGCTGGCAAATTATTTCCGCCATTTAGTTATATGAAGCATACAAAACTTATAAGTGAAGTTCAACTGTTCACGTGAGACTTTGTCATTGCAGCCTACAACTGCGATCCGGTCGATGCACTCAATCCCAAAAATATTGAATATCTGGCGCAGTTGAATGCACGTTTTTTGAGATTTGATTCAAAACCAAAGGATGACAACAAAAGATTTACTAAAAGTTTTTCATTTGCTGATAGCCTGGGCACTGCGTGGTTCAAAAAGCACAAAATAAAATACATTCTTATTCGACCCGACCGTATCATCTTCGATGCCCTCAAAGATGAAAAACAATTGAATAAGGCAGTTGCCGGTCTTTCAAAAACAATTGAGGTTAGAAAAAGGGCGAAGCGTGATTTTAGTTAAAAAATGAGGACAGCCCAAAATCTAATTTCTGAAAAGGGTTTGAATTGAATGGTCAAAAACTTACCTTTGCAGCATTGGCATGAAGCCTTTGGTACCAAATTATAAAAAATTCAAAAAGGAATACGATGCTTGCTTCTAAAATGGCTGAAAATCTCATCGGATCGGAGATTATAAAACTTGCTGGTGAGATTAACGAAAAAATTAAAAAAGGGGAGAAGGTTTACAATTTTACTATCGGAGATTTCGACCCAAAACTTTTTCCCATTCCCGAAGAGCTAACCGAAGCAATTATAGAGGCATACAGAGCAGGGCATACGAATTATCCTGCTGGCAACGGTATTGCAGAATTGCGTCAGGCAGTAGCAGCCTTTTTGTTGAAAAGACAGGGACTTGAATACAATGCCAATGATGAGGTACTTATAGCAGGTGGAGCTAGACCATTGATTTATGCATTGTATCAGGCTATCGTCGATCCGGGCGAGAAAGTTATTTTTCCAGTACCTTCATGGAACAATAATCACTATTGTCACCTCTCGCATGCACAACAACTCCTGATTGAAACAACGCCTGATACGAATTTTATGCCTACAGCGGCTATGATTGCTCCGTACATCGGCGAGGCTGCGCTTTTAGCCCTTTGTTCACCGCTCAATCCAACAGGTACTGTATTCAGCAAAGAAGGGCTTCAGGAGATTTGTGAACTTGTCATGGAAGAAAATATAAAAAGAGCACAAGTAGGTCGCAAGCCACTTTATATCATGTACGACCAGATTTATTGGACACTAACTTATGGTGATACTTTTCATCATGATCCTGTCACTTTAAATCCCGCGCTGAGACCCTATACCATTTTTATTGACGGATTATCGAAAGCCTTTGCTGCAACGGGCGTTAGAGTAGGGTGGACCGTGGGGCCAAAATACATAGTAGACAAAATGAAATCCATTCTCTCGCATGTAGGTGCCTGGGCAGCCAAGGCCGAGCAGGTAGCCAGTGCCATTTATCTGGAACAAGATACGAATGTTGAAGCCTACCTAATGACGATCAGAGGCGAACTGGAATTGAGACTTCGTGCCATTTATGATGGACTTCAAAATTTAAAATCGTTGGGTCATATGGTCGATGCCATTGCTCCGCAGGCGGCCATTTACCTCACCGTACAATTCGACCTAAAGGGCAAAACAACGGCAGCAGGCAAACTATTGGAAAATACAGCCGATGTTACTTCTTATCTTTTGGACGAGGCAAAACTGGCCATAGTACCTTTTTATGCCTTTGGCGCATCGAAAGATTCAAACTGGTACAGACTTTCAGTTGGAACCTGCCCAACAGATGAAATTCCATCGATGCTCAGCAGATTGGAAGAAAGTTTGAATGCTTTGAAATAGTAAATTATATAAATTTAAAAATCCCTCAAATCATCTGATTTGAGGGATTTTGATTTTTAAGCGCTGCTTATTTTTCCTGTTCCAGGCTTTTTTTTATGTTTAGAATTTCAGCTAAGGTGAATCCAGAATAATCAGCTATTTCTTCCATGCTTAATCTATTGGATTTCAGCATCTTAATGACTAAGTCGATTCGTAATTCTAGCTTTCCTTCTTTCTTACCCTGTTTGTATCGCAGATCTTTTTTGATATCGTAGTCGAATGCCATAATTTTATCTGTTAGTTTTTGAACAATTAATTGTAAGTCTCTCAGACTGGAAATAACGTCAAGTTGTCGTCTTTGGTCTGAAACTCTATGTGCAAGATGTAATTCTGAGCGGAATCTTCAAGCATAATGCGTTTAAGGAAGTCGGTTTTCAACTCCTTAGTGTACTGAATATCATCGGGAATTTCCTCTGCCTTATCGAATTTTAGTCTTAGTATTTTTTTTGCGAGGGGTAAAAAGATTTCTTCAAGATTTTCTTTCAGAATCTTGTCATATTTGCCGTTCATGGGTTACTGATTTATTTCAGTATCCAAATATGGGCATTATTTATGACAATCGCAAATAAAAAAACAAAAACATTCAAATAAAATGATTTTTATTGATGAGTTGAGTAATTATTCTTTGGTTAAGGCCTCCACAATATCAACTGCAGCGCCTACCGTCAGCATTTTCTCGGCAGCATCGTCATCAATTTCAATATCAAAAGCAACCTCTGTATCCAGAATGATATCGACCAGATGTTGAGAGTTGATTTTCAAATCCTTCATTAGATCGGTTTCTTCACCTACATTTTCCAATGCTTCTTTATTTTGAACATAGGGAGTAATGATGGTTTTAAGTTTTTCAGTAATTTCGGCACGTGTCATAATGAAGACTTTAGTTAGTTTTTAAAAAAAAATCAGGATTCTTTTGGTGGATCAGAGTCAATTTGTAAATATTTTTCTACTATATAATTGTTTCTATAAGGAGATGAACGGGCAACCAGTTCGGCCAAAAATCCAGTAAGGAAGAGCTGAGTACCGATGATGATGGCAAGAATTCCGAAGAAAAAAATAGGACGGTCAGTCATTCCATATTCGGTCCAGACAATTTTGGCAATGGTCAGGTAAACCAAAATAGCAAAACCTATGAAAAATGAAAAAAGTCCTAAGCTGCCAAAAAAGTGCATCGGTTTTTTACTAAAACGGCTTACAAAGATAATAGACATCAAATCGAGTGGACCATTTATGAAACGGTTGAGCCCAAATTTTGATTTACCATGTTTTCGTGGAAAGTGCTGTACTACTTTTTCTCCAATTTTTTTGAAACCTGCGGCCTTGGCAATGACGGGAATATAGCGGTGCATTTCACCATAAACTTCAATGTTTTTAACCACATCATTTTTATATGCCTTCAATCCACAGTTCATATCATGCAGCTTAATGCCACTCATCATTCTTGTTACGCCGTTGTAAATTTTTGTAGGAATGGTTTTACTGATTGGGTCGTACCTCTTTTTTTTCCAACCCGATACCAAGTCAAAACCATCTTTTGTAATCATGTTGTAGAGCGCTGGAATTTCATCGGGCGAATCCTGCAGGTCAGCATCCATAGTGATTACAACATCTCCGTTAGCCTTTGCAAAAGCGATATTTAAAGCTGCCGATTTCCCATAATTTCTTCTAAATTTAATGCCTTTAACAGCAGGATTTTGAGCAGCAAGTGATTGAACAACATTCCAGGATTTATCGCTGCTGCCATCATCGATCATAATAATCTCGTAACTGAAATTATTTTCAATCATCACTTTTCTAATCCAGGCTTCGAGTTCTGCAAGGGAGTCTTCCTCGTTGAGCAGCGGAATCAGGACAGTTATATCAGTATGGTTAATTTTGTTAGACATTGCAAGTAAATTCTTAACTTATTATTTTTGTCTTGCCAAAAAGCTGACAGTTGCCGATACTACTATTCCCCAAAGTAGGCTAAAAATAAAATTGATAGCTGCAGATCCCTGAGGAGTAAAATGAAAACTTACTTTTTGCGAATGCAAATTTAAACCTTTTTCAACTAAAGCCGAATCAGATGTGGTCAATTTATAGCTTTCCCCCTTTTCTTTTATCTGATTGTTAAGCTGAGTGTTATACATTTGATTCGATCTTTTGTTCATGTAAAATTCTTTGTATTTTTTATTATAGTCGGGGGCAACGGCAGTTTGAAAAATAAAAATGCTTAAAGCCATGTAAGTCCCAAGTAAAAATGCACTCAGCATGCCAAGTCCAAAGGCCGCCCCAAAGCCTATTCCACGTGGTGTATACTGCATTCTGAACCCCACAATAGACCAAATAATGCAAACAATTATGGCAAGTCTAAAAATCCATTCTATCCAACCAGAAAGCGATATGCCAATTATATGCAAAAAAATCAGTGCCGCAAAATAGCCTAAGCCACAGAGGGAACTTACGTAAAGTGCTGTTTTAAAAATGTTTGAAACCTTTATATTCGCCATAAAATTTTAGGAAAGTTCAGGTATAGACTAGTTTAGTTTTAGTTAAAACAAAATTTTAGAATTCAGGTTTTTCTCGCTTGATCAAAAACGCGGTAAATAGCGCTGCAATAAAACCAACAATTATCTCCAGCATAACACCAATATCGAATATTCTGGGTCCAAAATAACCTTTTCTGAAGGCTTCGAGTTGCTGTTCAAAAATCTCTTGAGGGATTTCCTGATTTCGGTACTCCTGAAATATTTTCACAGCAATTTCTCTTGCCTGTTCTGAAAGCGAAGGATCGACATAGTTAAATAAGAAATAAATCACCAGAAATTTGATAAGATATGCAATGATAAAAATTTGGAAAGAAGTTTTTAGCGCCTCCTGAAAATTTATGAATGGCTCTGCCCGCATCGATCGCTCGCGCCAGCTTCCAACAATCATACCGATGAAAATAAATATCCAGCTAAATTTTTCATATCCGCTGAGCAGGTTTAGTGGTTTGTTGAGATAAAGCCCAACGATAAAGGCCATTGCCAGCAGTCCTGTTACGAGTCCATAAACTATACTTGCTTTCATAACCTATGCTTCATTCAATATTTTCCACAATTTGTCCTTCAGTTCTGTAATCCCCATTTGCGCCACAGATGATATAAAAACATGAGGAATTTTCTTGGGTAAATCGACTTTTAAAAGTTTTTTTAATTCGTCATCAATCAGGTCACATTTTGTTATTGCTAGGAGACGTGGTTTATCGAGCAATTCTTCGTTGTACATTTCTAGCTCGTTTACCAAAATTTCATACTGTTTTTTAATGTCATCGGCATCGGCAGGAACCATGAAAAGCAACACTGCATTTCGTTCAATATGTCTCAGGAACCTCAGTCCCAATCCACGCCCCTCATGTGCACCTTCAATTATTCCTGGAATATCGGCCACTACAAATGACTTACCATCACGATAGTTTACAATACCCAGGTTAGGAATAAGGGTGGTAAATGGATAATCGGCAATTTTTGGTTTGGCAGCGCTTATTACAGAGAGCAAGGTTGATTTTCCAGCATTTGGAAAGCCCACTAGACCTACATCGGCAAGGACTTTCAACTCCAGAATGACCCATCCTTCCTTGCATTCCCCATTTGGAGATACATAGGTAGGTGACTGATTTGTAGCTGTGCGATAATTCCAGTTTCCCTTTCCACCATGCCCACCTTTCATGAGAATTTCAGACTGACCGTTTTCGGTTATTTCAAAAAGAATTTCTTCGCTTTCCGCATCTTTTACAACGGTACCCAGCGGAACGTCCAGTATAATGTCAGGCCCGTCTGCTCCGGTCATTCGCAATCCGGCACCATTAGTTCCCTCGATTGCATGTACATGTTTGGTGTATTTTAGATGCAGAAGGGTCCACATTTGTACATTGCCTCTCACAATGATATGACCGCCGCGACCACCATCGCCGCCATCAGGCCCACCTTTTGAGGTAAGTATGTCTCTGTGGAAGTGCATAGAACCTTTTCCGCCGGCTCCTGAACGGCAGAAAATTTTAACATAATCTATAAAATTTGGGCTATCGGCCATAATCAGAAGCTTTTTTAAGTGAAGTTTTATAAAATACCAACGCCCTCCGCCTGGGAGAGCGTGGATAAGCTATGTCAAATAATTTTAAAACAATTTATTTTTATTCAAGGTTTTATGCAGAATAATCTGAGTAGGGAAAAGTTTCAAAATCGCTGGGTATTTCTTTCCCAATCCAGGCTGGGTGAACAATGATTTCATATACAGCAACTTCTTCATCATCAGAATCTTCAGGGTCTTTTAGTACAGATGCGGAGAGTACAATTCCTCCACTGTCGTCAACAAAATCTTCAAAGTCATAAGCCTCAGTACTGAGTACCGACTTTCTTTTAGTTCCTTTAAGTTTTTCAAAATATTCAACAATCGGCCCATTCAATTCATAAGTTCCAATCGGCCCTTTCGAAGAATAGGCATCCATAAGTAAACGCGCTGCAAAGGGATAAATTTCCCCATATTTTCCAGTATCTTCCTTTCCCAACAGAGCATATTCATTGTTGCCATAAACCTGAACTTTCAGACAGATTGCTTCTATGGGAGGAACAATTTGGGGCACAGTCTGTGCAATTATATTGTTCAAAAACCAATAGGCGGCAGAATTTTCCATAGCATCAGAGTCCATCAAGGTTGGCGAACTTTGCAGTTGCTCCCAGTTTCCATCGGTAAGTAATGCCATCAAAAATTGAACCTCATTGGCTTCGGCCCGCTTCGCAAAGGTTTGAAGGTTTTGTATGAATTCTTCAGGGTCCTCATACTCAAATGCGTCGGTAACATATTTTTCTACCAGATTATATGCATTTTCTCCCGCATCTTCGAACAAAAGTCCCAATTCGTTAATAATGTATTCGTATTCGCTTTTTGCCGGAAAATGCTGTTTTCTTTCAGACAAAATTTTTACACGGTAGTACATAGCAAAATTTCAGAAATAGTGGTTTTGGAAATAAAAATTATGAATATTATGAATATTTTCGAGTCTATTTTACCAGCACAGCATCAATTTCGGCACACAAGCTTTCGAAAATTTCATCAACAGAGCCTACGCCCTCAACAGTTTTGGTTTTGCCGAATTTTGAATAATAATCGGCTACAGGTGTGGTCTGGCTCTTGTAAGTGTTGATACGGTTCTGAATGATTTCAGGATCCGTATCATCTGTTCTGCCGGATGATGCACCTCTTTTTACAATACGGCTGATGATTTCCGAATCATCCACCAGCAGGCTCAAAAGTAAACTTACTTCGGTTCCTTTCGATTTTAGCATTTCATCTAGGGCTTCGGCCTGTGGGATTGTTCGTGGAAAGCCGTCGAAAATTACACCTTGAACTGTTGGATGCTGTTCCATTTTAGATTTTAACATGTTTACAGTCACAGAATCCGGAACAAGCGCACCTTTATCGATAAATGATTTTGCCTCGAGCCCCAGTGCAGTGCCATTGCTGATTTCGGCTCTGAACAAATCGCCTGTTGAAATATGCAGAAGGTTATATTTTTCAATTAATTTGGCTGCCTGTGTGCCTTTACCACTGCCCGGAGGGCCAAAAAGTATCAGATTGAGCATATTGATGAAATTTTATTTTAAAAAAATTGTAATTGAGGTTGTGTACATGGATTTAAAAATCCGATTTTTCGAAGCGCAAATATATGACTTTGCTTCAATATTGTGAAATAAAAATTTATGTAGAAAAATTGAGTTGTAAAGGGCAACAAAACTTATTACCTTTGTGCCAATAATTAAAAAATATGCGTGAGGAAAATTTTTCGGTAATTTTTGAGGACAATCATCTTATTGCAGTAAACAAGCCTGCAGGATGGTTGGTTCAGGGCGATCAAACGGGCGATACGCCACTTTCTGAATTTGTAAAAGATTATGTAAAAAAACGTTACAACAAGCCTGGGGCAGTTTTTCTTGGAACTGTACATAGAATCGACCGTCCAGTAAGCGGTGCTGTTATTTTTGCCCGTACGAGTAAATCACTTGAGCGGATGAACAAGCTTTTTGAAGAAAGAAAGGTAAAAAAAACCTATCTTGCTGTAGTAGAAAGAAGGCCGGAGGAACTTGAAGGAGTTTTATTGCACTACATATCCAAGGATTTGGAGAAAAATATTGTGCATGTTTCCAATAAGCAAAACAATAAGCATTATAAACTAGCCAAATTGGAATTTAAACTCCTTGGCGGCTTGGGTGATCAGTTTCTTTTGGAAGTAAAACCACATACAGGGCGTCATCATCAAATCAGGGCACAATTGGGAAAAATTGGCTGCCCCATAAGAGGTGATGTCAAATACGGTGCAAAAAAAATAAACGAAGATGGTCGTATTCATCTGCATTCAGCTGCATTGGAATTTATCCACCCCGTTCAGGGTAATGAAGTCTGTATCAAGGCTCCAATTCCCGATGAGCAGATCTGGCGCCTTTTCCGTCATGCCTTAGGTGAAATTGAATTTTATAAAGACCTGGTTTAGCATTATTAACCAAAAATTACAGCTCCTATGAATCAGGATATTGTACGTTGCATCCAAGTAAAGGAACTCTCAAAGCTTATTGCCGAAAAGGCTGACATTTGTATTATTGATGTCCGTGAGGCTGACGAAATCGATATCTGTAGTATTGGTGGAAAGCATATTCCACTTGGACATATTGATGTAAAAGCCTGCGAAATACCCAGAGACACACAGGTTGTGATTCACTGTAAAAGTGGAAAGAGAGGCGAGATGGCTGTGCTTTTTTTGCAACAACAGCATCAGTTTACAAATTTATATAACCTGGAAGGTGGTATTTTGGCCTTTTCCGATTATGATCCTAAATTAACCATCTATTGATAAATGCCACTGGAAACAGAATTGGTGCTATTGCCCTCAGAAATCAACGATAAGGAACTTATCGAGAAGCGGGTGCTGAACAGGCTTAGATTAAAACCCAACGAATTACTAAATGCGCTTGTTTTTAAGAGAAGAAGCATAGATGCGAGATCGAAACAACCGGTATTTAAACTGCTGGTTCAGGCTTTTGTTAATGAAACCCCCGCAGCATCAATTGCTGTGAGCGAACAGTACAAAGATGTTTCAAAGTCAAAACCAGTCATTATTGTAGGCGCAGGTCCTGCCGGTTATTTTGCAGCGCTCGAAATGATAGAATTGGGGCTTAAACCCATTGTGCTGGAAAGAGGTAAGGACGCAAGAGCACGTCGTAGAGACCTGAAGGCAATTCAGCAGGATGGAATCGTTCACCCACATTCAAACTATTGCTTTGGCGAGGGTGGGGCAGGGACTTATTCCGACGGTAAGTTGTATACGCGCTCGAAAAAAAGGGGCAGTATCGAAAAAACACTTCGAATTCTTGTCGAGCACGGAGCAAATCCTGACATTATGGTCGATGCACACCCACATATCGGTTCCAATAAACTTCCTTTGGTTGTTCAGGCCATCAGAGAAACAATCCTTAAATATGGCGGCGAAATTCATTTCGATGCCTTTGTAGATGACCTGATTCTTGATAGCTCAAAGACAGAAAGAAAAATTATTGGCGTTCGTGTTAATGGAAATAAAGAATATATGGGTGAGGCGGTAATGCTTGCAACCGGACACAGCGCAAGGGATATTTTTGAACTTTTAGACAGACATAAAATAAGGATCGAAGCCAAAGCCTTTGCCCTGGGAGTCAGAATTGAGCATCCGCAAGAACTGATTGATGAGATACAATATCATCAGCGGCCTCGTCACCAAAATCTTCCGGCATCAAGTTACAGTTTGGTATGTCAGGTGCAGAACCGTGGAGTCTTTTCTTTTTGCATGTGTCCAGGCGGACTGATTGTTCCTGCCTCCACTGCCCCGGGCGAGATAGTTGTGAATGGCATGTCGATGTCGCGACGTGACTCAGCCTTTGCAAATTCGGGAATGGTGGTTGCTGTGGAGCTCGAAGATTTAAAACCTTATTCAGGCTATGGCGAACTGGCAGCGCTGGAATTTCAAAAATCGGTAGAGAAAAATATGTTTAATGCCGGAGATGGCTCTCAAAAAGCGCCCGCCCAAAGAATTACCGATTTTGTAAAAGGAAAATTATCTTCAGACCTCCCTAAAACTTCTTACATTCCCGGGCTGTTCAGTGAAAGACTCGATCAAATTTTACCGAATGGTATAAAAAGCCGTTTGCAGGCAGGTTTACAGCAATTCGCCAAGCAAATGAAAGGTTATTACAGTTCAGAAGCTCAAATTGTCGGAACTGAGAGTAGGACAAGTTCTCCAGTTCGAATACCGCGCGATACTGAAACACTCATGCATCCTCAGGTTCAAGGGCTTTTTCCATGTGGGGAAGGCGCTGGTTTTGCTGGTGGAATTATGTCAGCGGCAATGGATGGTATGAATGTTGCTGAAAAAATCAGATTATTTGTGCATTAACAAAATTTTATAATTTTTTTTACGGTTTTTGTCACAGATTTACCGAAGTTTACGTTCAACTAAATATTAAGTTATAAAAACAAAAAATCAAAGTGTCAGCCAAAACAATTGCACAATACGATGAACAGCTCGGCAAATGCCGGGAGATTTATCTGAAAAAGACCAAGGATTACGGAACTGCCTGGCGTATCCTTAGGCCATCTTCGTTGACCGATCAGCTCTATATTAAAGCTAAACGCATCCGCAGTATTGAGGAAAAAGGGGAGCAGAAAGTAGACGAAGGCATTGAAAATGAATTCATAGGTTTAGTCAATTACAGCATTATGGCTTTAGTTCAGCTCGAAATGCCTGCCGATGCTGAGCTTGAGCTTAGTGAAACAGAAGCATCAAAACTTTATGACAACTATGCTGAGAAAACCAGAGCCTTGATGATTGCAAAAAATCACGATTACGGTGAAGCATGGCGCGAAATGCGTATCAGCTCGCTAACCGATTTAATTTTGATGAAGCTTTTAAGAATCAAACAAATCGAAGATAATAAAGGTAAAACCCTTATTTCTGAAGGTTTGGATGCGGGCTATCAGGATATTATCAATTATTCGCTCTTTGCCCTTATCCGACTCAATGAATAAGTTAGAAATCAGAAGTCAGAAATTAGAATCCCGATAGCCCCGATAGATATCGGGGGGAAGAAATTAGAATTCAGAAATCAGAAGTTAGAATTCAGAAATTAGAATCCCGATAGCTATCGGGAAGAAATTAGAATTCAGAAATTTGAAATCAGAAGTTAGTCTCGCCATTCGGACGAGAAGAATTCAGAAATCGGAATCATTCTCAAATTATCAAATAAACTAATTATCAAATTACCCTTTCATCCTTTCACCCTTTCATCTCATAACATGACAGTTTACACACTTTTTCTCTACATTGCCATCATCGCATTGTTTCTGACACTTACCTTAGGTATTGGTCATGCCAAATTGAAAAAATATGCCAAGATGCAGCCTGTGCTTTGGTTTGTACAATACTTTGTCGGCTGTCTGCTCATTTTTTCCGGATTTGTAAAAGCGGTGGATCCGCTTGGAACAGCTTACAAAATGGCTGA
>CAMDAB010000016.1 GCA_945888475.1 Saprospira grandis DSM 2844
GGCATGTCTATGGATGATGTAAAAGTGCATCGCAATTCTGCAAAACCGGCCCAATTGCAAGCGCATGCCTATGCCCAAGGAACCGATATTCACCTGGGTCCCGGGCAGGAAAAACACTTGCCGCATGAATTGGGACATGTGGTACAACAAAAAGAAGGCAGGGTTAAGCCTACCATGCAAATGATGGGCAAAGTAGATGTGAATGATGATACAGGATTGGAAAAGGAAGCGGATGTGATGGGTGCAGAGGCGCTTCAGATGAAAAACACAATAGCTTATTCCCCTACTAATCAAATAAATACAAATAATAATTCGAAAGAATCTTTACATAAAAAAACCATTAAGAGTGGTGTTTCTCAATTCGTACTTCAACGTGTTGTGAAGAGCCCCACTATGACAGGCACTGATAAAGCTGATAAAGTAAAGCTCGAACTTAATGCTGGAGACCGTCCGCAGCAAGGCGCTCCTACAACAGGAACAGAAACTATCGCAGGTATAAATGCAGTGAAAGAAATGAATTTAACCACGAATAAAAAATTCGGTTTCGTTAGATTCCATGTACTAAATGCTGACAACGGCGGAAAACCTGAGCCAGGAAACCTTACTTCAGCAACAAGGCTTGCAAATCATAATAAAAAATGGAAGGATTTCGAAAAAGATGAAAATAATTTGATTCCTCCAGGCACTGAAGTTTCAAAAAAAACAGTTTTTGATGCAGAAATAGAATATTATCCTGATAACAATGTGACTTATTCAGGACATAAAAAATTAGTTGATTTAAACGATGCTGATTTTCCATCTGAAATTAAGGCAAAAATCCTTGTAGACGGTAAAAATGAGGCTCAAGTAAACCTCAATGGTGAAAATGACGGACTGATTAAAATGAGTGATACAGTAATTCCATATTTCCAAAAATTAAGCGATGTGACTGTTGCTGAGAAACCTTCAAAGAAACAAAAAACATAAGTCTAACCCATATTAGTGACGAATTTAAAAAATAAAGCACATAAAATTGATGCTTTACTCCAATCAATAGATTCGAAAACCCGCTCTTCCCTTTCCAAAAACCAAAATAACGGATTGTCATAGCAGAAATTGCAAACAAAAGGCGAGCGATTAAAATCTAGCTATCTTACGAAGATTAGACTCATTCACACAGATATTTTAGTGGTCAATACTGATTTCCACGGTTAACTACGTTAATTCTGATATTCACGGATTGACCGACTTGGCTAGTAAGACTTTGTGGCCCTCTGTGTATGACTTTGTGTGCTTTGTGGTAAAAATACATTGTGCAGCGGCATTAAAATACCGCGCTCCGTTGGTATTGTTTTTTCACAAAGGTTAAAACCGTTTGGAAAAAATTCGTTGAATTTAAAGTGGACATCTGTGGTGAAATTACGATGGGCTGGTCCTCTTCACTAATAGCAATCACTAGCGGAATTGATTTTGTCCGTCCCCATCGGGGTCAAATATTGGTAACAGACACTTTAGTGACTGTGCCACGACCCCGTCAGGTGGCCGTACACATCAGTACCGATCTTTTCATTAGCAGCGACCAAAAAGCCAATTTTAATAAAATTCCCACCGTTATTGGTATTATATAATTGCAATACACTATATTTATGGCTGATAATTTTTAGCTGTGGGTATTGATTTTTAAATTAGTTTTGTAAAAAACTAATTACGATAATTGCGCAATTATTTAAGGGTAGCATTTGACCTTTTTACAAAAAGCTATGTACAAAAAGTCTTAATAATTGGTAGTTTTTTAATGGAAACCACATAAAAAACGAAACCCACTAGTTTGAATTACTTCAGGGACTAATGGGAATAAGATGGCACAAAGATAAAACAAAATTTTATAAAAGAAAACAAAATCAATAAAATAATGAAATATAGCGACTTTGCCAAAGTAATGACAAACGCACGAATGAACCGCTTTTTTTTTGGCATGTGATGGCAATACTCGAAAGTCAATGACACTTTACAGAAAGAATTTACAACTTACACAAGAGCTGTTTACCGTTATAGGTTGCTTTGAAGTAGCATTGAGAAATGTCATAGATACAGCTGTTAGTAATTCTTTAGGTAATGATTGGTTGAGAGAATCCGCTTCTTCCGGTGGAATATTTGATAGTCCAAAATGCCGTTTTACAAGAGATAACATTAATGATGCTATAAATAAATTACATAATTATAGTCATATTACAACCTAAAGGCAAAGGAAAAGGTACTTACTATTTAGCTGGAAAAATATTAAAATCTGCGATTGAAAATTTAAATGCACAACCTCAGGATTTAAGTGCACTAGCTCAGGATTTAAGTGCACCAGCTCAGGATTTAAGTGCACTAGCTCAGGATTTAAGTGTTGCGCATAATATTGAAATGGCACTTCTGTTTATCATTCAAAAAATTGAGTTGTTGAATCAAAGAGAGCATGACGCGGAAAAAATAAAGGAAATAATTTTTGATCTATGCAAATTAAAGCCTTTAAAAGCTGTAGAAATAGCAGCTTACTTTAAAAAAGGAGAAAGTTATATTAAACGAAAATATATACGCGAAATGATTAAAGATAAAAAACTTACCTATTTATATCCCGAAATGTTAAATCATCCCGAACAAGCATATCTAAGCACAGAAAACTAAATACAAATGAAAACCATGTTTGAAATTAATATTATCAACTAATTCTCCTAATCAAAAAAGTTTAAAAATGAAATTCAGAAACAATAAATAGGATTAAAGTATGGACAATAAACTTTCCGAAAACAATTTATTCATAAAAATTACAGCTGCACCAAAACAAAGATTTAAACGCTTCATTTTCAGAATCCAACAAAATCCAACATGAAACTCAAACTATATCAAATTGACGCCTTCACCGACCGTATTTTTGGAGGGAATCCAGCCTGCGTAGTACCGCTCGAGGACTGGTTGCCCGAGGAAATTATGCTGAAAATTGCCAAAGAGAACGCCGTTGCAGAAACAGCTTTTTTTGTTGACAAAGGAGCAAAAATTCATTTGCGCTGGTTTACCCCGGATATTGAAATGGATTTGTGCGGACATGCTACGCTAGCGAGCGCGCATTGTTTGGCCACGATACTTGGCTATGCGCAGGATGAAATTGTCTTTGAAACGATCAGCGGCGATTTGATTGTAATAGTTGAAAATGGGCAGTACAAAATGGACTTTCCATCGAGAATGCCAATAGCGGCGAGCCTGGCACCCAACATTTCAGCATCATTAAATATTCAACCCAAAGAAGTGCTGCAATCGAGGGATTATGTGCTGGTCTATGAAAACGAAACAGCGATCAGAAATATACAAATTGACCGACAGTTATTTGACCAGATAAATCTTGGTCCCGGTGGTGTAATTGTAACCGCAATTGGCGACAATTGTGATTTTGTTTCAAGATTTTTTACACCGCAGGCTACCATTTTAGAAGACCCTGTAACCGGTTCGGCACATTGTTCTTTAATTCCTTTTTGGGCTCAAAGACTTAATAAAAAGCTACTCTATGCGCAACAAGTATCAGAGCGAATGGGCAAACTCTATTGTGAAGACAAAGGAGAGCGCGTTATCATTGGCGGGCAGGCAAAGACTTATTCTATTGGGGAATGCTGGATAGCATAAAAACTAAGTAATAGTAGGCATTATAACAACAAGGACATGGACAAAGATTATAGCATAGATGATATTCAAGCCTTATCCCCTGCCGAGAGCATCAGACTCAGGCCTCGTTTATATTTCAACAAATGCTTTAGCGAAGGGACTTTGGATGCTTTGCCATTTGAGCTCCTCTGCCATGCATTTGACGAGTATTTCGATGGAAGCTGTAAGTCCGTAGAAATATCTGTAAGTCAGGATTCCTTCTGTGTGCACTACGATGCTGGGATCTCATTAGCGCCCAAATATGAAAATGACCCCCAAAGCATAGCGGAGCTTATCATGACCCAAATTGCTGCCTGTAAACATGAAAAAAAACATTTATCGGTAGGAGCAGAATTCTGCAATTTGGGAATGGCCACTATTAATTTTGCTGCTGAACGCTGTGAACTGGAGACCGTTTTTAATCACAAAAAAGGACAATTTGTTTTTGAAAATGGCAAAACCATATCGAGCATTATTGAAGCTGTCGAAAACGAAACTGATTATAGCAGAATTTACCTTAAACCTGACAAATCGCTCTTCGAAAATCTGCCACTGACACTGGAAGGCATCCGTGAAAAAGCTAAACAAGTTGTCTCAAAATTGACAGACTTGAGTATTATTGTGATTAATAAGTAGCCCTGCAAAATAATAATGCCATCTGTGTTTTATGAGCATTTCGAAACACAGATTTTACAGCTGAAGGCGGATTTCAACTAAGACAATCCGTTCGTTTTTTACGCAGTAAAACACCAGTATTTTGAGCATCAAAATCTAGCCCCGATAGCTATCGGGGTCAGTATTGTCCTTTAAATCCGTGTTTAAGAATCTTTTTCAAAACAAAGATTCGACGGTAGAAATACGGATACACACAGATATTCTATACTGATTATTTCCTACGGAAGGCGGATTTCAACTAAGACAATCCGATCGTTTTTTACGCAGTAAAACACCAGTATTTTGAGCATCAAAATCCGCGTGAATCTGTATTGTCCCTTTAAATCCGCGTTTGAAATCTTCTCCAAATAGATAGGTTTCGGCAATTTTGTGTACGACCACCTGACGGGGTCGGGTCACAGTCAGCATGCTGTCTGTTACCAATATTTGACCCCGAATGGGGTCGTTCAAAATCCTTTGGATTTTTCGCCATTTCGCTGTGTTAGATTTTTAAAACCTTGTTTATGTTGTTTTCAAAACACATATTTACAGCTGAAGTCGGATTTCAAGTTTGACAATCTGTTTGTTTTTTACGCAGTAATTGAACATCAGCTTCGGAGAAGCCCAACATCCCTAGCACCAGAGGTGAGATAAGATATCAAGCTTCAGAGAAGCGAAACGTTTCATTTGTTTGAATGCAAAAAAGGTAACCGAAGCATCCTAAATACTGATTATTTCCTACGGAAGGCGGATTTCCAGTTTGAAAATCTGTTTGTTTTACAAAGTAAAATACCTACAAGCTGTCGATGTAAAAAAAGACCTTTTTTAACCCTTGATTCTCATTCTTAATAATAATGTATATCTTTGTTAAGATTTAAAAAACATTTAGATTTTTCTTTTTCAATAAAAAAATGATCTTCACCGAACTATAAATTCGACATTAATTTAACCATAAAATTAAAAGATGAAAAAAGGAATATTAACATCTGTTCTTCTGGTTTACCTTATAAATTTTTCTTTCGGTCAATTTCAACAAACCATACCACGACCAGTCGACTTAGGCATTCAAAACATTCCACAACAAACAGATAGTTGGTGCTGGGCCGCTACCGCACAACAAGTTATATACTGGTTAAGGGGCAACACCCCACCCCAATGCCAACTCGTTGCAAATGCATTTAACGCAAATGTTCAATATTGCTGTAACAATCCACAAGCATGCAATTCGCCTGGTTATATGCAGCAAATACAATCGCTTATTTTGGCTTATGGTGGGCGCTATTCTACAATTTCACCTCCTGCCAACGAAATGGCCGTTTATCAAACTTTATCACAAGGCAAGGCTATTGTGCTTTTCTTACAGACAACACCCTATGTAGGACATTTTGTTATCGTGCGTGGAATGGAATGGGTCCCGACACAGTTTGGTTATCAGGCGGTACTTTACATAAATGACCCTATGTCATATTACACGCAGCCTATACCCTTTAATCAGCTTCTAAGTATTTGGAGAGCAGCAATTGTGGTTTACTAATAATTTCGAAACTGCAAAAAAAGCAATTACAACATACCTATCATGAAAAAATCCCACTTAAATTTTTACCTGACTTCCCTCCTATTTCTATTCACTAGTTCCCTATTGCTGGGACAGGTAAATTCTGAAACAGACGAAAATCGAGAAAAAGTTTACTATTCATTAAAAGAGGCTGTTTTGAATGCCGATAAGGTATATCAACTCGACTTGAGCAGTGGTGATCTTGTCGAATTTCCCAAAGAGATTTTAAAATTTAAAAATTTAGAATACCTGAATTTAGCAAGCAATCAGTTGAGCACTATACCTGCTCAAATAAAAAAATTGCGCAACTTGAAGGAACTTATTATTTATTACAACAAGCTAAAAAGCCTCCCGCTTGAAGTTTTTGAATTAAAAAACTTAGAAAAATTAAGCCTTTCCGCCAATGATTTGAGCCAGATTCCAAATAAAATCGGCAATTTGAAAAAACTTAAACAATTGGAAATTTCGGGAAATAGTAGACTCAAATCGCTGCCTGAATGCATTTGGAATTTAAACCTCGAAGTATTAAATTTTGATAATGAACTTGTGGACGATTTGCCTAAAGGATTTCTCGACTCAAAAACTATAAACTTTAGTACATCGAAATACGGCCCTTATGTAGTTGGAGAATTATCTGAGGGCAAAAGGATTCTTTGCAAAAATGGCAAAATGGGTGTCATTGAGTCAAGCAGAAAAATAGTCATGACAGATTACGACTGTTTGGAAAACTCATTCGGAGGAACATACCTGCCAAAATTCCATAATGGAAGGTGCTTCATGTATCGAATAACAGATGATTACATGAAAATGATAGGCATTATGGATGCCAATTATAAAATTATTGAAAATCCCGATTACTTCTACCCGGGCTTTTATTGTAACGATTATTTCGATTACAAAAATGGATTATATCCACTCATCAATAAATATGGCGGAGCGGATAATGCTATGAATTGGGTTTTCATAGATAGCATGGGCAATAAAGTATTCGAATGCAATTATAGTTTTGGGGGTTGTATGGCAGCTTGTTTGAATCTGCCTGAATTTTCGGAAGACTTTTGCGCTTTCGAAAATAAAGAAAATAAATATGGCTATCTCAATACATTGGGAAAGGTTGTCATTCCGCCAGTCTATTATGGCGCTTCAAATTTCTCGGAAGGAATAGCCTGTGTGATTGAAAGCAAAGACCCAAAACATTTTTATTTTTCTTTTATCAACAAGCAGGGAAAAAAGGTCTTTGATAAAAGCTTCGACATTCGCCCTTTTGTAATGCCTTATGGTGTCAAGGATGAAGACGATTACGACCAAACATCTTTTATGGTTCATTATGAAGTAAATTGCAAAATGCGAGGCGAAACCTTTTTCAAAAATGGTCTTTGTAAAATCAGTTTTTGGGATGCTAAAGCAGAGCAGGAAGTAATGGCAGTAATCAATACGAAAGGGGAAGTGGTTAAATATATTGAGGAATAGCCTGAAATTGTTGGGCATGAAATGCCGTAGAGGATGTTGTATTATTTTGAGAATTTGAGAATTTGTGTTATTCTTAACAATAAATAAGTTTCTTGGATTTATTTATAGCATTTATAAGAATTGGATTTCTCAAGGTTTGTTCTTCAACTAAATCAACTTTTCTTACGAATAAATTTTCTAAATTTTCTTTCAGATCCATATAGTTATCAAAATATTTTGACAAATCGAATGCTTTAAACTTTACCAGTAAATCTACGTCACTTTGTTCGTTAAAGCTGCTATTCAATGCTGAGCCAAATAGATACATTTTATCTACATTGTATCGAATACAAAGCTGCCTTAAATCGTCCAACTTAATATCAAAAAATCCCATATTTTACATCCTTGAAAATATTTTAAAAATTTCATCTCTTTTGTAGAACTATACAAATTCAAAGCTAAATTAAACTTTTTATTCAGAATTGACAAGGAGATAAATCTTCCTTGAGCAGATAAAGTCTTCATTGGGCTTTATCTGCTTTTATTTTATATTCAGGAAATGCCTATCGGTTAATCACTAGTTTTTTGCTCAAGGTTCTTGCTCCACTCTTGAAACGAACAAAATACATGGCAGCAGATAATTTGGAACAGTTTACCTCAAAACGCTGGGTCGCAGCTTCAACTTGGGCACTGTAAACGACTCTGCCGTCTATGGACATAATTTCCAGATCGACAGTATTTGTGAGCGGATTGCTAAAATCGATTGTGAATAAGTCTCTTGCCGGATTTGGCGAAAGATTAACATCGAAACGGATTGGCTGCACATTGGCTACATCGACCGATCCAACTGTAATCTGCAAAGTTTTGCTGCACTGTCCATTAATAGTAAGTACAACAGTATAGGTTCCTGTTGCTGCATAGCTATGGCTCGGATTCTGAAGATTCGAACTGTTGCCGTCGCCAAAATTCCATGCCCAGCTGTTTGCACCAAAGGAGAGGTCCGTGAAATTTACATTCAGTGAGGAAGAACCTGCATTTGAATTAAAATCGGCCTCCAGTACAGTTATCAATGCATTTTGCAATAAAGTGTCTGAACCAGCAGGATTGGATGTGATAAGTCTTACATCGTAAACACCTCCATTATTATAAGTGTAGCTTGGATTTTGCAGAGATGATTGTCCACCATCTCCAAAATTCCAGGCCCATGTTGAAGGATTTCCTGAAGTCTGATCGCTGAACACAACAGCAGTTCCAACACATACAGTATTGTTATTGACATTGAAAGCTGCAACAGGTAGCTGATTGAAGGTTCTCAAGTTGATATTATCGATATAGGTATTGTTACCATAATCTGTGACATTCACAAAACGAATATCGACATTATTACCTGTATAGGCCGTCAGATTTATAGTTTCTGTTCGCCATTGAGCTGCGGCTGAAGGAGTAAAACTAGTTGTAGAATTGGCAGTAGTTGCCAATTGAGCTCCAGTTTTGGAATAAATTGTACTGTAGGTCTGACCACAATCTATCGAAACTTCTACTTTTAGGGTATCAGTATATGTAGCATTGTACTGCGCATAGGCAAGATCAAAACTAAGTTCAGCAGCAGCAACACTGTTTAAATCCATGCTTGCAAGTCCAAATATATCCTTTTCTCCACTGGCATTATAGGTAAAATTATCCATAAACATGGCTGTAGTGGTTGTACCCAATTTCCCTGTACATGATTTGCTTGCCCAGGTTTTATCGGCATCCGGATTCTTAAGATAAGCATTTAGCGGCGGAAACACACCCGACTGAAAGTTTTCGGTATAAGGGAAAACCGCCAGCGGATTTAAGAAGTTAACATTTATTTGCAGGGTATCATTACAACGGGCACCATCGGATCCCAAGGCAGTCCATATTCTTAAAGTATAATTTCCGGAAGAAGGAAAACTAATCTGTTGTGTAAAAGTAAAATTACGTTGTGAGGCAGCAAAGACGGTGTCGCTATAAGTCTGCATAACAGGCGTTCCATTGTTGACACTGTAATAAACCGGAAATCCTGTCTGGTAATTATTACTGATGTTACTGAGTGTTACACTTACATCGAATAAATTTCCATTGCAACTTTGTACTGTTTGTTGAGGAGATAAAATCGCTGAAACCCCGGCATCATTATCATTTCCACAATCGACAAAACAACCGCTGTTATTTATACTTCCTTCATATTTAATAGCAATGGTGCGAAGACCGATACAATTATTCGATGATTTTGCCCTAACCGCAAACCAGTAGGTTCCACTTACATTGGGAACAGGTACATCGAAAGTAATAGCTCCTGTTGTAGTACCAACCGAATCCATATATTTTGTTCCTAACTTGAATATATCATATCCAGTTGCATTTGCTACGGCATCCCATTTGAGTCTGATACTGCTTGTGGAAGCACATACAGCGTCTACTCTGAGGTTTGCAGGGCGTCCAATAATACTGAAATTGGCATCGCTCTGGTCGCTGAAACCACTGCGACTTACGCGAACCAGCGCCTGACCGCTCACAGCATTGGGCACATTATATGTAACAAAGCGGGCAGTTCCGGCTGCTGCAGCCGATACAGTTGACCAACTTGCACCATTATTGGTACTCGATTCAATTAAAAAGGTGCCGCTAGTTCCGTATGTATCCCAATGAATTTTATCGGCTATGCCAGGAATTAATCCCTCGCCACCAACAGGAAAAGTAACCGTAATTTCATCTGTCAAAAATTCATACACAATATAATACTGCTGTGGACCAAATGGCACAGAAATTCCGTTTACATTGACGGTGTAAACACCTGCAACGGGATTATCAATAGCAACCTGTTCCATATTATTGAGACTATCTAAAGTACCAGTACGTGTTGCAGCTAATGCGAGGGTTGTAGCATTGGGTGCTGAATTTAAAATCCAGGGGTGGTGAACTACTGCAGTTGGTGAACTTACAGTCATATTCAGGTTATTCACCAAATTTCTAGTACTGCTAACAGAGGCTTCTTTGTCGGCCCAATAAATCATGATTTTAGCTCTTTTTACATTTGCAGGGATATTGATCGTATGCGTAGCAGTATTTCCCTGTGTGATGTCGTTGCTCAAATAGCGGTTATCTTGAATGAGATTCAAGGCCTTGAAGGCATTCACCTTACCCCAGCCAAAGATAAAATCTGGTCCATCATTACCCATTTCATTTGCCGTGTTCAGCAATGCAGCTTTGAGCAGAGCAGAGGGAGCATTCTGACCTGAATTCATAGTACGATATGCCTGCATGAGTTGCGCCATGATGCCTGTTATGCCCGGACAAGCAGCCGAGGTGCCACCAAAAGTCTGATAGGTATTGTTGGCATCATTCGATATTTGATTTTGACCATGTGCCGAGATATCGGGTTTTATGCGTCCGTCGGTAGCAGGGCCGCGGCTCGATGAAGTGGCAATTACATCATTCTGATCGAGATTTGCAGTAGCGATGCAATTTTTGGCAATTTTATGTCCTCCAGTAATATTGCCCCATTGCGTTCCAGCACCGTAACCGCAATCCTGACTGTTGCTGTTACCTGCCGAAAAAATTTGCATCAACGAAGGATTGTTGTATATTTCCTGATCTACCAGCCTGGTTGTTGCAGTATATCCATCGTTGCAACCATTGCTGTATGAATTTGAAAAGTACATTACCAAACTGTCGACATGTAGCGTAACAGTGTTAGGAAGTCCCGAAAGATACTGGCGTATGTGCATGTAAGCGCCCGTTGCCATTCCTCTATTGAGCGGATTTAGATTGCCGGCAGCGCCAACAATACCTGCGCAGCCATCGCCATGACTTCCTGTCAAATCATTCACAACAGTCGATTGGCTGGTACGACCTTCAAAATCGATGTGCGGGCCTGCAAAACCGTCGTCATTGATACATACATTCACTCCAGTTCCGTCAAAGGCATAACTGCTGGAATAATCACGGTTAATCATATTGGCTCTGTGCAGGTTGCGGCCATGATCCGATTCGGGCATACCCGGTTCGGAGGGTAGCGATAAATAGCGTACAAAATTGAATTTTGCAATTTGATTGATTTGTGCTTCAGAAGCAACAATCACTGCTGTTTTGCCATAACTGTTGGATTCTGTAATATTAAAAGCAGCCTTATTAAGTGCAGTAAGCGCTTTGTTGAAATCGGTATTTTTGAAAAAACTCAGTTGAATGAGCATTTTATTGCCTTGCATCGCCCATGCAGGTAATGGTCTTTCCTCCAATCGGATATCGATTTTGTGTTTTTGTTCAATTGAAATGATGGAACGAATTCCCAAGCTAGAGAGGGTTGAAAAGTCAAAACTGACCGGAATTGCCATCAGGTAAACTTTATTGGGTATATATTCCAAAAATTCGAATCCCATCGACTCTATATTTTTGAAACTTTCTTGCGAAGGTATTTCATAAAACTGTACAAATCTGTAAATCTTATCCTCGTAAATTTCATCGGGATTTATCTGTAAAAGCGATTGAAATTCTTTTACATTTTCAGGAAAAATTTGTTTCCCGGAATTAAAAAGCACCTCAAAATTTTGCGCTTTAGCACTGCCAATCAATAAGATTAAAATAGCAAATAATAATATATTACTTTTCTGCATATTGGTGATGGTTTATAAAATTCTTAATGTATTATCTAAGATAGTTAATTGTTTATTAATTTCAAAAAAATCAGCTATTTACTCAGGATATAATAAATATTTTTTTCTTAACTTTTTAAAACTTTCCAAATCAGACAACCAGCAGTTTTGAATTTCTATTGCTGATTTTCCTTCAATAATCATTTCTTTGATTTCGGCATTGCCAATCAGTTTATTAAAAAAATTATTTTTGTCAAAGAACTTAGTTTTCTCTTCCTCCGCTGTCAAATTGTAAAATTCGAGCAGGTATTCAATTTTGAAACAATTTTCTCTTTGTAAAAGATCGATTGGAAGCCAGCTCAGATCGAAGCCCTTGCAGGTATCGCCATTGTGTACGGGCATTTTATCTCCAGGGCCTACATTGGGTATAAAAGTATAATTACCATTTTTAAAATTTGGATGCCCATAGACCTGAAACTGTTTATTGGTACCCCTGCCCATACTCACGTTGGTTCCTTCGAAAAGACAAAGCGATGGATAGAGATAGATACTGTGCATATTCGGCAAATTTGGCGAGGGCTTTATGGGTAATTTATAAAATTTCCGATGCGAATAATTGCTGCATTCTACAAAGTATAGTTCACAATGCAGGCTGTCGGGAAGCCAGTTTTCACCATTGATCATCTGTGCATATTCGGCAGTACTGAGACCATGTACAATTGGTATGGGATGCAGCCCTACAAAGCTTTTCAGTTCCTTTTTTACAATAGGCCCCGAAACAGCATGACCCAATGGATTCGGCCGATCGAGAATCAGCAGCGGAACCTTATTTCGGGCGCAGGATTCCATCATATAGCTCATCGTTGAGTTGAAGGTATAAAATCTTGCACCTACATCCTGAATATCGAAAATTACAAGGTCGAGTTCCGACATGAGGGCCGAATCGGGTTTCATGTTTTTACCAAAAAGCGAAACAATGCTTATGCCCGGCAGACTATCATCTTCGATATGCTCTCCCCTGTCTGCTGTCCCGCGAAAACCATGTTCAGGAGCAAAAATTTTCCGGATATTACAGCCCAAACTTAACAAGCTGTCAACCAAGTGAGTTTTACCAATCACTGAGGTTTGATTCACAACAAGCCCAAGTCTTTTGCCTTTTATAAAGGAAAGATATTTATAGGTCTGATCTGCGGCAGGTCTGATATCGGCATGAAAAAATTTATCATTTTCAGCATTATCCGAAATCTGAGCAACCGTATAATTATTGTACAAAACAATGCCCAATAGGCACATAAAAATTATTCCGCCTGTATTCACCATCTTATGCTTAAAACCAAATGAAAACAATATTCCGAAAATGTACAACTTTTTATTAAAATTCAATAATTTTACAACGCTTAATGCCCTTTGATCGCTTTAAAAAATAAAAACAACAGCTTTTGAATTTTCCATTTTACATAGCGCGAAAAGTAGGCGTCACCTCCAGAAAATCATTCTCCAATATCATCATGCGCATAGCCATTGCTGCTATAGCACTGAGTATCACTGTAATGATAATTTCTACAGCAACGGTAAGGGGATTCAAAAGCAGCATCAGTGAAAAGATTTTTGGATTTTGGGGGCATATACATATTACGAGCAGTTATGCACCCAGCAGCTATGCATTCGAAGTGTCACCTATGAGTATCAAACAGGAATACTATCCTGCAATAGACAGTATTCGAAAGATAAATTATGCGGTGGGTTTAAATGACCCAAATGACCTGGATAATCTCAATATCAAAACTACACATGCCGGAATTCGCCACATACAGAGTTTTGCTCAAAAGGAAGGCATCATCAAAGCCAATGATCAGATTGAAGGCATCATACTAAGAGGCGTTGGTCCCGATTTTGACTGGAACTTTTTGAGTAGGTACATTTCAGGCGGTTCAAAACTCGATAGTTTAAAAAATGACAACCGTGATCAGATAATGATTTCGGAGACAACTGCCAAAAGGCTTAAACTGAAGGTTGGAGATGATTTTTTGATTTATTTTGTACAAGGTGGCAATGCGCAGGCACAAAAATTCAGGGTAAAAGGCATCTTTAAAACTGGACTCGAAGAATATGATAAACGTTTTGCCATAGTTCAACTCAATAAAATCCAGGAGCTTAACAATTGGCGACCCTACCGAAACTATGGTCCCGAACATTGGTTGGAAGATGAAAAAATCAATCTTTTAGGCGTCACCGATACCAGTTTCAAAGAAAATCGAGCTGCGATTGCATCCCATATTGTTGCCGGAAAAATCCCTGAATCTTTCGACAATCCCAATGAAAAAGGCATTATCATCACTAAACAAATTGCTGCACTCAGAAATAAAAATGTGGGCGATACCATACAATTCTCTTTCAAAGATTTCGGCAAGGATTTATATGTTTACAAATACAAGGTTGCGGCTATTTTTGAGGCGCCAAATGACCCAAACTGGCAGATAACCGCAGTTGTACCCTGGCATAGTTTGGATGCTTTGAATAAGGAGCTGCCTGCTCAAGTCTCTGGTTTTGAGGTTTTTGTTGAGGACATGCGCGACCTTGATGCCTTTGGAAATTATATCAACAACAATATCCTGTTGAACCGCGAGCAATATGCCAATACAATTAAAGAATTGGAACCCAACATTTTCGACTGGCTCAGCCTTACTGATATGAATGAACTCATTATTTTAGTACTCATGATTATAGTGTCAATTATTAACATGACCACCTCACTGATGATTCTTATTTTGGAACGCACCAACATGATTGGCATTCTGAAAGCCTTGGGCGCAAGAAACTGGACGATAAGAAAAATCTTTCTGTACAATGCTGCTTATATTGTTGGTTTGGGAATGCTTATCGGAAATGTGCTTGGCATTGGACTTTGTCTGATTCAATATCGTTTTGGTATAGTTACGCTGCCCGAGGATATGTATTATGTCTCTGTTGCTCCCGTAAAACTGGAATGGTTGCCGATTCTGCTTTTGAATATTGGGACACTTATTATTACCTTGATTGTTTTGATTATTCCATCCTGGCTGGTTTCGAGAATTGATCCGGTTAAGGCGATTAGGTTTAAGTGATTTGAGAATTAGTATCAAGTAGCAGGTATCAAGACTTTTATCAGATTATCAGATTATCAGATATCAGACATCAGCTTTTTTTAGACTTCAGACTATAAGACTTTAGACCATAGACGAACAACGAATAACGAATAACGAATAACATTTTAGACATCAGATTTTCAGATATCAGACATCAGATTTTTTTAGACTTCAGACTATTAGACTTTAGACGCTAGACAACAACAAACAACGAATAACAAATAACAATTAACAAATAACGATTAACAAATAACGATTAACGATTAACGATTAACTTCATAACGAATAACGATTAACGAATAACTAACAAGACTTTAGACTATTAGACTTTAGACGCTAGACAATACAACGAATATCGAATAACAAACTAGACAATGAACAACAATTATCAAATTAGCATCTTTCCTCTTCAAATCTTTCAGTCTTAAATTCTTAACATCCTCTTCAAATCTTCAATTCTTTCCGCTCTCATGATCCAAATCAACAACATAAAAAAATCATACGAAAGCCTCGAAGTACTAAAAGGCGTTAATTTGAACATTCGCAAAGGTGAGGTAGTATCGATTGTAGGAAAATCCGGAGCGGGTAAAAGTACCCTACTGCACATTATAGGTACGCTTGACAGTCCTGACAGCGGAGAGATCAGCATCAATGGACAACTGTTGAATAAAATGAAATCGAATGAACTGGCTAAATTTCGTAACGAAAACATAGGCTTTGTTTTTCAGTTTCATCATCTTTTGCCCGAATTTACAGCATTGGAAAATGTTTGTATTCCTGCCTTTATCAAAAAAACACCTGAAAAGGAAGCCAGGCAAAGAGCAGCCGAACTACTCGACTATTTGGGACTATCGGAAAGGACACATCACAAACCAAGTCAATTATCGGGCGGAGAACAGCAGCGCGTGGCAGTTGCAAGAGCACTTATGAATCAACCGGCAGTGATACTGGCCGATGAGCCAAGCGGAAATCTCGATACTGGCACATCGAAAGAACTGCACGATTTATTTTTTAAACTAAGGTCAGATTTTAAACAAACCTTTGTCATTGTCACACACAATATCGAGCTAGCCGGCATGAGTGACCGCACACTGCGCATGAAAGACGGACTGATCGTAGAAGAAATCAGACATTTTGGGTAGCTAAACTTAGTTGCCCGATTTTTTAGAGAATATTCAATTCTGTTTTATCTTTGACGCAGAAATATCTTAAAATTTATAGCGAACAAATTTATCTGATAATATTATGGACAAGAAATTGAACGAACTTCAAAATAAGATTGCCGAGGCCAAACTTGGCGGAGGACAAGACCGTATTGACAAACACCACAAACAGGGCAAAATGACTGCCCGCGAGCGTATCAATTTCTTTTTGGATGAAGGTACATTCGAAGAAATCGGGATGTTTGTAACCCATCGTTGCAGAGAGTTCGGCATGGAAAACCAAATTATCTATGGCGATGGTGTAATCACAGGTTATGGAACTGTAAATGGTCGCCTTGTCTATGTTTTTGCGCAGGACTTTACGGTTTTTGGTGGTTCATTATCTGAAACCCATGCTGAGAAAATTTGTAAAATAATGGATATGGCCATGAAAAATGGCGCGCCTATTATTGGTTTGAATGACTCGGGCGGTGCACGCATACAGGAAGGTGTCATGTCATTGGCAGGTTATGCCGATATTTTCTACAGAAATACACTTGCCTCTGGTGTTGTTCCTCAAATTTCGGCCATCATGGGCCCTTGCGCAGGTGGCGCTGTTTACTCCCCAGCTATTACCGATTTTATTTTCATGGTGGAACATAGTTCCTATATGTTCATCACAGGACCAAATGTTGTAAAAACTGTTACAAATGAGGAAGTAAGCTCCGAAGAATTGGGCGGTGCTATGACTCATGCCATTAAATCGGGTGTAACACATTTTACGGCATCTAATGGCATGGAATGCCTCAATCAGATTAAGACTCTGCTCTCCTATATGCCCCAAAACTGTGAGGAAGAAGCGCCCAGATTGCCTTTCGAAGCTGCTGATGAACTCAGGCCAAAACTAAACAATATTGTTCCTGAGAATCCAAATCACCCCTACGATATCAGAGAAGTTATCTCAGGAATTGTGGATGAAGAAAGCTTCTTTGAAGTGAATAAAGACTATGCCGAGAATATTGTTGTCGGCTTTGCCCGAATTGCAGGTCGCAGCATTGGTGTAGTGGCCAACAATCCTATGGTTTTGGCCGGTTGCCTCGATGTCAACTGCTCGAGAAAAGGTGCACGCTTTGTACGTTTTTGCGACAGTTTTAATATTCCGCTGCTTGTGGTTGAAGACGTACCTGGTTTCCTTCCCGGCACCGATCAGGAATGGAACGGCATTATTACCAATGGTGCAAAACTACTCTATGCCTTCTGCGAAGCAACTGTACCCAGAGTTACAGTCATTACGCGCAAAGCATACGGTGGCGCTTACGATGTAATGAACTCAAAACATATTGGAGCAGATTTGAATTTTGCCTGGCCATGTGCCGAAATCGCGGTAATGGGTGCTAAAGGTGCCACCGAAATTATTTTCCGTAAAGAAATCAGCGAAGCTGCAGATCCTGAAGCAAAGCTCAAAGAAAAAGAACTAGAATATGCCGAAAAATTTGCCAATCCTTATCAGGCGGCTGCCCGTGGATTCGTCGATGAGGTTATTGAGCCGGCATCTACGCGTATCAAACTTATCCGCGCTTTCCAAATGCTTGAAAATAAAGTAGCTGTGATGCCTAAGAAAAAGCATGGGAATATTCCGCTTTAGATTGAAAGAGCAGAAGAGGAAAGATTGAAAGATAAAAGTGCGGAGTGGCTAGGTATATGATACTAATACTCAGCACTTTTAATAAAGATATACATTTATACTGGCGAGGCGTTTCAAATGCTTCGCTTTTTTTATCGAATAAACTAAGGCACAATTTTCCTATTGACAAAAAATCATGTTTTTGTGCTTTTTTGTCAGTAAAATTAATTTGGGCATTCAAAAAAGAAATGTCATTGATTGACTTACAATAATTATTAATTCACTATTGCTAAAATATGGCCTTCTTGCGTTTGTTGGATCACTTAATTTCACAATCAAAATATACAAAAAAACAATAAGCTTAGCTTGCTTTATAAATTGTTTTTATTAAGTTTGCATATAATGCAAACAACTCGCAAAGTTGATTTTATTCAATAGAGGTCAATTAATAAACGAGCAATTTGATCAATGGTTATACGCTCATATTCTTGGGTCACTGTCACAAGAATTTAAAATTTAATCCCCTCTCATATTCTTGGGACACTGCCTAAAAAAGAAGAACTCGAAGCATTCATATTAAAAGAACTGCAGGCATGGAAGTAGAAACAATTAAAAGCAATATTGGCATAATGAATATACCCCTAAATTTTGATTCGTTAGTATCAGTTATCGAACAAACGCATTTGCACTTTCAGCGGAAAGCAGTGAAGGCTGTAAATGTATCACTAACCGTTAGAAATTGGCTCATTGGGTTTTACATTGTAGAATTTGAATTAAACGGTGATGACCGAGCAAAGTATGGTGAAAATCTATTTTCTGAACTTGCTGCAAAATTTAAACACATCAAAGGCATTGACAAGCGATCATTGTATCGTTTTAAAGACTTTTACAAACTCTATCCGCACTTACAAAGCGAAATTATTTCTCTCACTCATTTTTTATCAAACAATGAATCAAATCCAATTGTGGGGATGCTATCCCCACAATTGGAAGCATTAGAAAAAGTGGGGATAGCAACCCCACAATCTGAAAATAAGTTACAGGTGTCAGCTGACAAAATACTAAACAACTTATCCTACTCGCACATTGAGTTACTGCTGCAAATAGAAGACACACTCAAAAGAACCTATTATGAAATCGCATGTATTAAAGGTACTTGGCCGGTAAGTGAACTCAAACGCCAAATAAATACCTTGGCATTTGAACGCGTTGGTTTGTCCACAAATACAGCATTAGCACAAGAACAGTTATTAAGTAAAATAAGCCCTGAATTGCCTGAGAATGCAATTAAAAACATTTACACGTTTGATTTTCTTGGATATAAAAACGATGGGTTGATTGAAGAAAAAGACCTTGAAACCCCCTTACTCAATCATTTGCAAGATTTTATCCAAGAACTGGGTTTAGGCTTTTGTTTTGAATACCGCCAGAAACGCATTCTGATTGATGACGAATATTTTTTTGCCGACTTGGTGTTTTACCACCGCATTTTGAAATGCCATGTAATTATTGAACTCAAAGTGGATGCATTTAAACACGAACACCTTGCTCAATTGAATACTTATGTGGCGTATTACAACGCAGAAGTAAAACGACCAGACGACAACCCTGCTATTGGGATTTTACTGTGTACCGAAAAAGGGGAAAAATTAGTTGAATACGCCACGGCTGGCATGGACAACCAACTCTTTGTATCAAAATACTTGTTAGAACTACCTAAGAAAGAAGACTTGGAAAAATTTATTCAAAAGGAAATGGAAACATGGAAGTAGAAAAAATCAAAAGCAATATTGGCAAGAGTTGAATAACAGTATGATCGGGCGATTTTTGTGAACTAATTGGAAAAAATGCATTTAAAAGACTGATCTTTTACGCATTTCAGCATTATAACTAATTTAACTTCAAGGCTTAAATTTTCCTATTGACAAAAAATCATGTTTTTGTGCTTTTTTGTCAGTAAGCTTGTTATTTTTGTATTTCAATAAAATATAAGCTTATGATTCGACGAGAAACATATTTACAAAAATTAAGACAACTCAGAGACCAAAATATCATCAAAGTGGTTACCGGAATCAGAAGAAGTGGTAAGTCAACTTTGCTCGAGGCCTTTAAGAATGAACTGCTTGAAAGTGGTGTATCTAAGGAAAATATTGTATTCCTGAACTTTGAAAAACGGGAAAACCTCAATTTAACTGAGTGGACAGCACTCTATGATGAGATTATTAAAAAGTTGAGCACTGAAAAATCTTATGTTTTCCTTGACGAGGTACAATTAGTGAATGATTTTGAAAAACTGGTGAACAGTCTCTTCACCTTAAAAAATATTGACTTATACGTAACCGGATCAAATGCCTATCTCCTATCCAGTGAACTGGCTACTTTACTCACAGGAAGATACATTGCAATAAACATCCAACCCTATTCATTTTCAGAATATGTCCTTGCATATCATCAAGAGAAAAATACGGACAGGCTTTTTCGAAAATATATCAATTCAAGTAGTTTTCCCGAGGCAGTTACACTTGGACAGATTGATGAAAATCTAATCAATGATTATTTACAATCTATCTATGATACGGTCATTATCAAAGATATTGCGCAGCGTTATAAGGTTCGGAATTTGAATAACTTACAGCGGGTCATCAGTTTTATATTTGACAGTGTGGGCTCATACATTTCTCCTTCCAATATCGCCCTGGAGCTTAATAAAAATTCTGGTAAAACGATTTCACATAACACGATATTAAAGTACATAGATTATCTCATAAATTCCTACATCATTTATCCCGCTCCCCGATATGACATAAAAGGTAAAGAACTGCTCACTACAAATCCCAAATATTATCTGGTGGATTTAGGCTTGAAAAACATTACAACTACAAATAAACATGATACAGACCTGGGCCGAAAATTAGAAAATGTTGTATTCTTCGAACTTTTGAGGCGCGGTGGCAAGATTTATAGCGGTAAAAACAATGACAAGGAAATAGATTTTGTTGTTCAAAAACCTAATAACGAAAAAGAATACTATCAGGTAGCCTTTACAGTAAGTGAGGCAAAAACCTTTGAAAGAGAAATTTCTGCTTTTAAAAACATAAGGGATAATTATCCAAAATACCTTTTAACACTGGACTTTGATAACACAAATATCGAAGGTATTCAAAAAATAAATGTGATCGATTGGCTGATGGGTGAAAAAGTATAGACTTTTAAATACTTCAAATATTATAAAAAAAAATATTTGCATTTATCACAAAAATATCATAGCTTCGTAGTGTTGGAAAAATTATCACAAATCGATTGCCTCAACCAGAATGCAATAACTTTTAATACATAGAAAAAACAAATGGCACTAAGCTGGAACGAAATAAAAGATAGAGCACTAAAATTCTCCAAGGATTGGGAAAATACAAAAAGAGAAGAAGCAGACGCTAAGCCCTTTTTAGTTGAATTCTTCAATGTTTTTGGCATAAGCAGTAAACGTGTCTCTACCTTTGAGCATAAGGTAAAAAAACTCGATAATTCTGATGGATATATTGACCTGCTCTGGAAGGGAACCATTTTAATAGAAATGAAAAGCCGGGGTAAGAACCTAGACAAAGCCTATAACCAAGCCATTGAATATACACATGGGTTAAAAGAGCATGAACTTCCAAAGTATATTCTTGTCTCAGACTTTGAAAAATTCAGATTGTATGATCTCGAAGAGAACAAAACAGTGGAGTTTGATCTGAATGAGCTTGTGAACAATGTTTATGAATTCGGTTATATCATTGGTTATCAGAAAAAGGTGTATAAAGAACAAGACCCGGCTAATATAAAAGCGGCCGAGTTGATGGGTAAACTTCACGACAGACTGAAAGAAATCGGCTACACTGATCACCCTTTGGAAGTTTATCTGGTGCGTATTTTATTTTGCTTATTTGCAGAAGATACGACCATTTTTGACAAACAGCAGTTCCAGGACTATATAGAGCAAAGAAGCAATATTGATGGAAGCGACCTTGCAGCAAAATTGCAGGAACTATTTCAAGTACTGAACACCCCAAAAGAAAACCGTTTTAAAAACCTTGACGAGCAATTGGCTGACTTCCCTTACGTGAATGGTAAATTATTTGAAGAAATTTTACCCACAGCAAGTTTCGACACAAAAATGCGTCAAGCCTTGTTAGACTGCTGTTATATTGACTGGAGCAAAATTTCGCCTGCTATTTTTGGTTCCATGTTTCAAAGCGTTATGAATCCTAAAGAACGCAGAAACTTAGGCGCACATTATACCAGCGAAACCAATATCTTAAAACTTATAAAACCGCTTTTCCTTGATGAACTTTGGAAAGAATTTGAAAGTATAAAAGACAACAAAAACAAACTTCCCGAATTTCACAAGAAACTTGGCAACCTCAAATTTCTTGACCCTGCTTGCGGTTGCGGAAACTTTTTGGTGATTACTTATCGAGAATTACGTTTGCTTGAATTCGAAGTATTGAAAGCACTTAACAAATCGGGACAAACATTTTTAGATGTTAGCCAAATTCTTTGGATAAATGTTGACCAATTTAGCGGTATTGAGTATGAAGAATTTCCTGCTCGAATTGCCGAAGTAGCCATGTGGCTGATTGACCACCAAATGAATATGTTGGTGGGTTCTGAGTTTGGGCAATATGTGGCGCGATTGCCTTTGAAAAAAGCTGCAAATATTGTCCACGGGGATGCACTTGAAATTGAATGGCAATCTTTATTAAATCCTTTAAACTCAGTAAATGTTTTTGCCAAACATGCAAATATTTATTTGGTAAGCGATAATCTAATTGAATATGGCACTGTAAACCTGCAAACGGAGACTTTTTCAATTCAAAAAGGAAAACCTGAACTATCCAATGAAATAAAATTCGATTATATTATTGGTAATCCACCATTTATTGGTTCTCGCTTAATGAATGAAATTCAAAAAATTGGTTTATCAAAAGTATTTGACTATGCAAAAAATATTGGCGATTTGGACTATGTAACTGGCTGGTATTTAAAAGCTGCAAAATATATCCAAGGCACACTTACAAAAGTGGCCTTCGTTTCTACTAATTCCATTGTTCAAGGTTTACAGACAAGTCTACTTTGGGGACCAATGCTGAACAAATACAATATTAAAATTCACTTCGCACATCGTACCTTTAAATGGAATAATGAGGCAAAGGGAAATGCCGCCGTTTATTGTGTAATAGTTGGTTTTGCAAACTTTGATACTTCAAATAAAACAATTTTTGAGTATGAAGATATCAAAGGCGAAGCCCATGAGATCAAAGCTAAAAATATTAATCCTTACTTAGTTGATGCAAAAGATATTTTTTTAGAAAGAAGACAGCAAGTCATTTGCAATGTGCCTGAAATGAATTTCGGAAATATGCCAGCTGAAGGTGGAGAATTTCTGTTCACACCTAAAGAAAAGCTGGATTTTGTTAATATAGAGCCTAAATCAGAAAAGTACTTTAAAGAGCTAATTTCTGCGCATGAGTTTTTAAATGGCAAAAAAAGATATTGTTTATGGTTAGAAGACATTGAACCTAAGGAACTTAGGTCATTGAAATTGGTACTTGATAGGGTAGATAATGTTAAAAAGATTAGAGAGAAATCTTCTAGACCACAACTTGCTAAAATACCACATTTATTTGCTCAAATTACACAACCTAAAGACGTAGATTTTATTGTAGTTCCAAGGGTTTCTTCAGAAAATAGAAAGTACATTCCTTTAGGATTTTTTGATAGAAATTCTATAGTCAGTGACACTTGCATGATAATACCGAGAGGTGAACTTTATCACTTTGGTATATTGATGTCAACTATTCATATGACTTGGGTAAAGTCTGTTTGTGGACGTCTAAAAAGCGATTATCGTTATTCAAAAGATATTGTTTACAATAACTTCCCCTGGCCAGAAAATCCAAGCGACAAACAAATCAAATCCATTGAAACAGCTGCTCAAAAAGTTTTAGATGCAAGATCGGAATTCCCTGATAGTTCGCTTGCCGACCTTTACAACCCATTAACTATGCCACCAGTACTGGTAAAAGCGCACAATGAATTAGACAAAGCAGTTGACTTAGCATACAGACCGCAACCGTTTACCAGTGAAGCCAAGAGAATGGTATTTCTATTCGAACTTTACGAAAAATACACGGCAGATTTGTTTATGAAAGAGAAAGATAAGAAAGCCAAAAAATAAGCAAAAAGGGGTCACCCATTCTGGACGACCCCTTTCCTATATTTTTAATCAACAATTTAGAAACAATCTCTACAACTCATACTCATCTCCCAATGCAGGAATTTCAATATTATGAAAACCACCCTTATTCAAAAATTCGGCCCATTCAAGTTGCACATCGTACTCGCCATGAGAGAGGAATAGTTTTCTTAGTTGCCCACGCTGATTTTTGATAAATTCATACATTTCGTACTTGTCTCCATGTGCCGAGAAGGAATCCATGATTTTGATTTCAGCTTTAACCGGCACATTTTCACCGTAAAGAAAGACCGATTTAGCGCCTTTTCTTATTCTACCGCCAAGGGTGTGCGGCGTGGCATAGCCCACCACAAGTACGGTATTTTGTTTTTTACGCAGGATATGAAACAAATGTCTTCTCACCCTTCCGGCATTCATCATACCAGAAGCTGAAATAATGATGCAGGGTTTTTTACTTTCGGCAAGATTGTCAGCAAGGCCGTTTTCGCGGATATAATGCAGCCTGGAGAACCCAAATGGATTGGGATCATTGGCCATATAATCATAGATTTCCTCATCGTAACATTCGGGATGCAGCTTGTACACATCGGTAGCGCTGATAGCCAGGGGACTATCGACATAAATAGGCACAGGAGGCAATTTGCCTTCATTCTCGAGCTGATCGAGCATATAGACTATTTCCTGCGTCCTTCCCAAACTAAAGGCCGGAATGAGCAGTTTGCCTTCATTCAAAATACAGGTTTCCCTTACTACATATAATAGGTCATTCAGCTGCGCGGCTTCATTTTCATGCTCACGATTGCCATAAGTCGATTCACAAATCAGAATATCAACCTCGGGCATGGGCACTGGGTCATTCAGGATTGGTCGGTCGGGTCTGCCGATATCTCCGGTAAATCCAACTTTTAAGAACTTTCCATCAGCCTTTGTAATTTCGAGTGTGACGGAGGCCGAGCCCAAAATATGCCCGGCATCGCGAAATTGCAATTTAACATTAGGATGAATCTGTTGCCAGCGGCCATAGTTCAAACTTACAAACTGTTTTAGCGCAACATGTACATCATGCTCGGTGTACAGTGGCGGATGGTCTTTATCGGATTCCTGCACCTGAATTTTGGCAGAGTCGAGCAACATGATATTTGCCAGACTTCGAGTGGCATGTGTGCAGTATATTTCGCCTTTGAACCCATCCGCTACCAAACGCGGTACACGGCCAACATGGTCGATATGGGCATGCGAAACAATTAGAATATCTATTTCATGAGGATCAAAATAGGGCCATGTTTTGTTGAAGTTTTCCATTTCGTCCTCATCGCCCTGATAAAGTCCACAATCCAAAAGAATTTTGGTATTATCATCGAGTGTAAGCAGATAACAACTGCCAGTCACTTCTCTCGCAGCTCCACAAAATTTCAGTTTCATAATTTTTCTATATTTAAGCTGCCCAAGTTAATATTATTTTATCACAAAAATTATGATCCATATAAAAAACAGTAATTGAAGGTAAAAAAGCACCTCAATTGCTCGATTTTTTATTGCAGGCACAATTATTTGTACCAGATAGTTCAGTAAAAAAGCCGCCAGCCACCAGACGATATAATTCTCCAGCGGCGCAACAATCAATTTGTTTGTAGGAGCTAAAGCCCATGACCAAAAGTCAAATTTAACAGCAACTGGCTCAATAAATATATCCAATAACACCATCAGCGAAGCTCCAATGGCAGCTTTTACAATCGTTGGAAAATGCTCAAAATAGCTATTTGAAATGGATACGCTGGCATAGACCAACATCGCCCAATTGATACCGATAATAAGCGGTGTCCCCCATATCTTGGGCCCTAAAGTATCGCCATACTCATATGCTCCGAATATAACGCCGGTTTGCACACCCAGTAATTCCAGAAAAAAACCAAACAAGTAACTGAAAGCCAAGACAAGATAAAGACCCGCATTTTTATTTTTATCAGCATAAACAGCAATGATAAAAGTAGTCAGTAGATTTATTGGCGTAAGCATCATAAAATCCTTGTGCAGCGGAACTGTTACACCAATGATTCCTACGATGTAGATGATAATTAAAACCCTGATTGGATTTAATAATTTTAAAGGATTCATGATGATAAATTTAGCTTAGCTCCTGGTAAAAAAATAATACTTGCCAGCAACATATATTTTTAATTCATCCTTATCAAAACTGTTGATGACCCAGGTTTCGGAAAGTCCATTATATGCTGTAATCGTCAGTGACTTTTTGTCTTCGTTCAATGCCCATGAAGCAGGTGTTGGTATTCCGCCAAAATTATAATAGATGCCCCCTTTTGGCCTAAAAGAAAGACTATACTGTGCATTCGATATGTCTTTTGAATCTATTTTTACTAAATTCCAATCACCTAGCAGAAGTTTTTCACGATCAACAGTTTCGGTTTTATTAACTTCGGCAAAGATATCTTTTTGTAGAGGCTTTTTGTAGGCTGCAGTTCTAAGAAATTCCATTTTTTTGCCTTTATCCACAACAATAAGTCTGGTATCGCTAAGTTCGATCAATAGCCATTCTTCATCCGATTTATCATTACTGCAATAAATATATTTCCCATTATTCGAAAAGGCCCAACTGCAATTGATTTCATCAAAATCATTTGAAATAATCATTGTTTCGGGTTCAACTTTTAAGGACATGGAAATGCCCGGCATTAGTTTTTTTGCATCCATGCTTTGTAGCTTCCAACTGCCCAAGAGCTTATCTTTGGACTCATTTTGAGCAAAAAGAGGATTAAAAAAAAATATAATCGCCAAAAATAATATCAATCGCATAATCTATTAAGCTAAAAAAGGCTCTCCCGTATTTGAGAGAGCCTTTGTAAGTTTTTCAAAATGGCTTATTTAGCAAATTCCTCACGTATTTTATTCAGTGCAGATCCGGCTTTCACCCATTCAATCTGCTGTTGGTTGTAAGAATGCTTTACTTCGAAGCTGTCTGTAGATCCATCTGAATGGTGCAATACAATCGTCAGATTCTTACCAGCTGCAAAGCTATCGTAACCAATGATATCGATGACATCATCCTGACGAACGAGGTCATAATCGGCCGGGTTGACAAAGGTCAAAGCCAACATACCCTGTTTTTTCAGATTGGTTTCGTGAATACGGGCAAAGGATTTAACGATAACTGCCTTAACTCCTAAGAAACGAGGCTCCATAGCAGCATGTTCACGCGATGAACCTTCTCCAAGATTATCTTCACCAAAAACAACTGTTGCAATACCAGCTTTCTGATAAGCAATAGCAGAGCTTGGCACCTTCATATATTCGGCATTTTCATTCGTATAATTAGCTACGTTATTGGTTTGCTCATTGAAATAATTTACGGCTCCGATATAACAGTTTTGTGAAATATTTTCTAGGTGACCGCGGTATTTCAACCATGGACCGGCCATTGAGATATGGTCGGTTGTACATTTGCCTTTTGCTTTGATAAGCAGACGCATTCCTTTCAACTCTTCAGCAGTTGTTGCTTTGAAAGGTTCGAGTAGCTGAAGTCGGTCAGATGTAGATTCGACCTTTACCGGAACTGAAGATCCATCGGGAGCAGGTGCCTGGAAACCGGCATCTTCCACATCGAAACCTCTTGGAGGAAGTTCCTCTCCGCTTGGTGGATCTAATTTAACGGCCACACCATCCTGGTTAATCAATGTATCTGTCAAAGGATTAAATTTCATATCACCTGCAATGGTCATAGCAGTTACCAACTCAGGCGAAGCAACAAAAGCCATAGTGTTCGGATTTCCATCGGCACGTTTGGCAAAGTTGCGGTTGAAAGAGTGAATGATGGCATTTTTCTCTTCCTTTTCGGCACCCATTCGATCCCACATACCGATACATGGTCCGCAGGCATTGGCCAGAACTACCCCACCAATTGATTCGAAAACATCGAGTAGTCCGTCGCGCTCGGCAGTGTAGCGCACGAGTTCAGAACCTGGTGTGATGGTAAATTCTGCATTTACTTTTAAATTTTTAGCTTTGGCCTGTCTGGCTATGGAAGCTGCGCGGGCAAGGTCTTCGTAAGATGAATTGGTACAAGAACCGATCAAACCTACAGAAAGCTTTACCGGATAATCATTATCAGCAACTGCTTTGGCAAATTCTGATATTGTCCAGGCCTTATCTGGCGTGAATGGACCATTCAAGTGTGGTTCCAATTCATCGAGGTTGATTTCAATCAACTGATCGAAATATTTTTCAGGGTTAGCATAAACCTCAGCATCTCCAGTAAGGTGTTCTTTGATTGCTTCGGCCATTGCAGCAACATCGGCTCTTCCTGTTGATTCGAGATAACGTTTCATGGAATCATCGTAACCGAAGGTAGAGGTCGTCGCTCCGATTTCGGCACCCATATTACAGATAGTACCTTTTCCGGTACAAGACATATTGATGGCACCTTCACCAAAATATTCAACAATAGCGCCTGTTCCACCTTTAACTGTCAGAATTCCGGCAACTTTGAGGATTACATCTTTAGGTGAGGTCCAGCCATTCAGTTTACCTGTAAGTTTAACACCAATCAATTTTGGCATTTTCAATTCCCAGGGCAAACCGGCCATTACATCTACTGCATCAGCACCGCCGATACCGATAGCAACCATTCCCAAACCACCTGCATTTACAGTGTGTGAATCGGTTCCTATCATCATACCGCCGGGAAAAGCATAATTCTCAAGTACAATCTGGTGAATGATGCCAGCTCCGGGTTTCCAGAAACCGATGCCATATTTATTTGAAACAGAACTCAAAAAGTCATAAACTTCTTTATTTTCATCGATAGCAACTGCCAAATCCTGCTCCGCTCCTACTTTTGCCTGAATAAGGTGATCGCAATGAACCGTTGAAGGTACTGCAGCAACCTGACGTCCGCAGGTCATAAACTGCAAAAGGGCCATCTGTGCTGTAGCATCTTGCATGGCTACACGGTCGGGCGAGAAAAATACATAGTCTTTGCCTCTTGAAAAATTATCAACGGGAGACTCCTCGTTGAGGTGGGCATAAAGGATTTTTTCAGTGAGTGTCAGCGAACGCTGCAGTTTCTCTCTTGCAGCTTTGATTTTGGCAGGCATTGCATCGTACAAGGCCTTAATCATCTCTATGTCAAATGCCATAATTAGTTACTGTTTTTTTGAAATATTAAAATCGATTTTTCACATGCTGCGAAGATAAGATTTTTTCAAATAAAAAACAGCCCCGAAAGGCTGTTTTTTTACTTATGAGTATTATTTGCAAAGCTTATCTTTGTAGTCCAATTATTGTATACAGCACATTCAAAAAAACTATAAAAACTCAGGAAACAAAATTGATAAAAAAATTGATAAAAAAATTGATAACAATAACTGGATTCCGAAATATCGCCAAAAAAGATTCATAGACCTAAAAGCTAAATCTAAATTTTGAGCACTTAAAGTATGGACATAATCTCTAAATGCATTTGAACATTTAAGTAATTCCAAGGTCGTATAAATATTAAATGCAATACAACCACCAACTGAGATTAACAAAATAAAATTAGTGAATATGAATGAATAAAAACCTAAAAGAAATAAACACCCTGTCAAGACAAAAAAAATCAGTGCAAAAAACCTCATTGCTGCAGCCATTGATTTTATAGTATTGAGGGTATATTCGTCAAAACCTTTTTTTTCATTATCTTCCTGATCTATCATAATTATTGAATTTAGAAATTAGTGTATACAACTAAACTAGTTTAGCAAATATTGAAACAAAAGAATGATTGATAAAATAAATGCAAAAAATGATATTATGGCAAAAAACACCATAAACTGCCAAAATAGTTTTTGTTTTTCTAAAGCATCTTGCAAGTCCGACAAATTGCCTGTATTTGTAAAATTTTTAAAACTTAAACCAGAAACTAAAAGCGTAATATTCATCGTTAGCAAAACGAGCACAATAACAATTAAAAAGATGTTAAAACCTTGAACAAAAACAAAGTACACACTTACAGATATTAATAGAAAATTAATAATGACGACTAGAAAAATCCAGATTGTACTAGATTTTATTTCGCCCCTGGCATACTCGCTTAAACTTTCTCTATTCTGATTATCTTCGTCTAATATTTGCATTGCTTTTGTGTTTTGAAATAAAAAATAATTTTTGCTTGCCAGCAATTTGAATTTACATGGATATGAATTAGAATAAAATTAGCATTTTAGTACCTTTGCTATGCTGATTTTTTTTTATTGAGTTAATTATAAACGTCTTTACTTACTTTTTAACGTTGCTAAGGTATTGCTTTCATTCAAAATAAAAAATTTAACCCAAGATAAAATACAAAATATCTATGAATACTGATTTCAACCCAAGTGGCTTTGCACAAAAAAATGGTAATTTCATTGGCTTACCGTACAATGAAGAAGATGCAAAAATAATACTTTTGCCTGTTCCATGGGAAGCTACTGTTTCTTATGCTGCAGGCACAGCCGATGGTCCAGAAAACATAAGGGAAGCGTCTTATCAGCTCGACCTTTTTGATGCCGATGTTCTGGATGCTTACAAAATTGGTATCTTCATGAAGGAAACTGACGAAGAAATCAAGGAACTTAGCACAATAAGCCGTGAACTCGCAACCATGCACATCGATAATCTGGAAAATGGCCATGGAGTTGTGCAGGAATTTGTTGACAAAGTAAACGCCAACTCTAATAAAGTAAACAGCTGGGTTAAAGAACAGTGCGCTGATCTTATCAAAAAAGGTAAAGTTGTTGGTTTAATTGGCGGTGAACATAGTACTCCACTAGGCTACCTTCATGCACTTTCAGAAAAATACAGCGATTTTGGAATCCTTCAAATCGATGCGCATTGCGATCTACGCAAGGCTTATGAGGGTTTTACTTATTCGCACGCATCTATTTTTTACAATACACTTGAAGAAATTCCTGCAGTGAGTAAATTGGTACAGGTGGGCATTCGCGATTATTGTGAAGAAGAAGTCGATTATATCACAAATAGTAACAAAAGAGTAGAAGTATTTTACGATCAGGCCATTAATGAATCACTTTTTGAGGGTAAATCATATCGAGATATTTGTCTGTCCATTGTCGAAAAACTTCCACAACATGTTTATATCAGTTTCGATATCGACGGACTCTGGCCAAATCTTTGTCCGAACACAGGTACTCCCGTAGCAGGCGGCCTTTCGCTGCCTCAGGCATTTTATCTGCTAAAAACTTTGGCCGAGAGCGGTAAAACCATTATAGGTTTCGACCTTTGCGAAGTTGGCGCTGCTGAAGAATGGGATGGAAATGTAGGCGCTAGAGTTGTGTATAAAATGGCGAATTTGATGGGCAAAACTTTGGGTTTGATATGATTAGAGGAAAGATTTGAAGAGGAAAGATTTGAAGAGGAAAGAATTTTAGATTCGAAGAAACGAAGTTCATCTTAACGATTTTTCTTCCAAACGGTCATTCGAAAGCCTTTGAGAAATACAAAAGTAAGGTGTCGCTGAATTTTAACAACGCTGCACCTTCTTAAATTCTACCGGAGAATCTCTGAAGGTATCGGTTCTCAAGAATCAGCCCATTTTCCCTGCCAGTATCGCTCTTGCAATTTCCTTTACCTGCAGCGGAAAATCTTTTTCGATAACCCAGCGTAATACATTGGGATGATCCTTGGCGACTTGCCCCTTTTGATTTCCAAAGTTGAAAATAATCTGACCTTTTTCATTGCGGATAAAACGACCAGTGAGGTCTACTTTATTATCATTGCCGTTGATAAAATTGTGAATGGCCTGCATATCGTTTTTAACAGGTTTTTCAACGATTAGACCACTAGACACATCTGTCCAGTCGGTATTTTCATAATATTTCAATTGCCCGGCAAGCACCTCAATAGTTGCCTTGGTGTCGGCCATCGCATCGTGCGCATCGGTTAGTTCTTTGCCACAATAAAACTTGAGTGCAGCGCGCAGGGTACGCGGTTCCATTTTATAAAAAATCTGCAGCGCATCTATCAAGCGGCGTCCATCCAGTGTAAAAACCATACCAGTGCGGGCAAATTCTTCAATGAGCAATGGGATATCGAAACGGTTAGAATTATAGCCGGCCAAGTCAGCATCGCCAATAAAAGCAAGCAACTCAACAGCAATCAGTTTGAAGGGCGGAGCATCTTTTACCATTTCATCGCTGATTCCGTGAACTTTTATAGCCTCAGGATTGATGGGCTGCAAAGGATTAACCATGTATTTGCGTTCGCTGGGTGCTGATCCGTCTTTGTGGTATTTTATCAGCGCAGCCTGTACGATTCTATCTTTATTGACATCGCCACCGGTAGTTTCCAAATCGAAGAAAACAAGGTCTTTATCCAGATTGAACATTTTATTAGATTTTGTATTTTTTAAAATTATAGATTGGCAAAGATAGTATATTTTTAAGCAGCAATATCTTGCCCGTTTTTATTTATTTTCAATCTTTTCCTAAACTTATAAAGCAGAAGCACTATCAGAAATATTGATGCGCCGATTGAGATAGCAGTCAAAAGATTCGATTTTTTTTGTAATTTAATTGGCTCATCATTGCCCCAAAGTACCGGCGCTGCCCAAAAAAAAGGATGCGCCTGCATTGTCCCGGCCTTGTCCAAAAATTCAAGTTTTGCTTTGCGCAATGCTTCCGACTTCGTCATTCCTTTGTCCATATTTGCATAAAACAACCTCATGAGCTCAATTGCCGAATGATCGTGCAGGGGCCAAAGTGTATTCACAACGGCTGCAGCGCCAGAATATGCAAAGGCTCTTCCAAGGCTCATGAGCCCCTCTCCTCTAGTTTGCAAACCAAGGCCTGTCTCACATGCACTGAGCACAATTAAAGCGGTATTATCAAGATTGATTCCTGAAATTTCAAACATTTCGAGCCGTTCGGCATTCGATAGTGTAAAATAAGCACCTGAACTGTCGGGCGCAGCTGCATGCATTGCAAGATGCAATATATCAGGTTTTTGTGCAAATATTTTCAATAAATCGGATTTCGAAATCTTTTTATTGCTGTAAAAGATTCCACTGTAAATATCACTCAGATTTTTTAACTCAGCATTTGTTCTAAGTTCTTGAATGCTGTTGATTTTGCTGTCATAATGCGGAGCAAGAGCGGTAAGATGAAGACTATTTTTGTGACTTTTCTGTTTTGAAAGTACCTGTAAACTATAGGCATAACGGATGGCATATTTCCGCAATAGAAAGGGTTGGGCAGCAAAAGACAAATTGGTTTTATCCGGTTCTTTGTAATACAAAATCTCGAATGGGATGTAAAATAGCGTTGCATCGGGAATAACAGTAATTTTATCAATACCATTAAAAATAGCTTTTTCAGGAAGTAAAGCTTTTGAAATCAAACTTGTAGCCTTTGATAAATTATTAAACGATTGCTGCAGATTTTCGTCCAGGCCTTCTACATTAAGTAGCGTTTCAGTAAAAACTTGCACTTTCTCAACTAAATCATTATCAATTTTCTTTAAAGACATTTTTTTTGAATTAAATGCCAGCAAAAAACTATTCTGCTCACCTACAAAATAATGTAAAAAGAGTTCTTTTTCAGTAATTTTAGTTCTTAACTGATCCGAAAATCTATCGTCGACTGCCGTATTGACCCAAACATTATAACGGCTTTCAAATGTCGATTTAAGTTTCAGATACTGTGCTTCCTTTTCTTCAAAAAGCATTCTAAATTTTAAACTTGAAGATTTATCGGAAATAAATTCAGCATCCAGCCATTGCTGCTCAAAATAAATTGTCTCATTTTTTAAATTCTTATACTCGTTAATTAAGGCATCTGGAACCTTGGCTTTTCTCAGCTTTTCGGTTTCACTCAAGGAGGATAAAAGCTGCAAGGATTTTATCGATTCAAAACAATTTAATATCAGATTTTCGGGTAATTTTTCGGCGGAGCTATTGTTGTAAATATTCAGGAGCAAGGCCTCGTAAAAATTTCTTATTTTTTCCATTGCAACTCGATAATCAGCATCGCGCCGACAATTATTCCATATTTTTTCAATTTGAAAATTGCATTGTGCTATGAAACTTTTTTCTACAGAATTTTTAAGGTATAACAATTGAGTTACTGCGCCAAGATATAACAATGGATCTGAAACTCTGTTATATATTCGATTCGATAAAAGACTGCTTTCCAGCTTCTCTTTAGCCTTTTCTATTTTGCCTATACTTTTGTAAAAAAATCCGAAATCAAGATACAATTCAGCAAGCTTGGGATGATTTGTACCGTAAATTTTTAAAAGTTCATTTTCTACTGCTGTGTAGTAATATATAGCCCCGGAATTGTTTTTTAGTTTCTTTTCAATATCGGCCATTTGCCAGAGCGTTAAAAAATAACTCTCTTTCCTTTTAACAATAAGGTTTCCGGACAATATTTTTTTTGCCTTATCGAAATCTCCTGTTTCGATGTATGCAGCTGCCAGATTTGATTTAGATTCTATTACTGAAGGATGATTTTCGCCCAGGAGACCGATCAATATTTTCATACATTCTTCAAAATGATTGACAGCGGTCCTGTTTTGTTTCAACTTGAGATAATAAACACCAAGATTACCATAGCAATTGGCTACCTGCACCTGATTTATCCCTGCTTTCAGCCTTATTTCCAATGACTTTTTTGTATAAACAATTGCGTCTGCAAACCTGCCGTTCAATCCCGCAAAATGCCCCAGACTTAATTGTATTCGAGCAAAAATCATTTCGTCATTTAATTTATACTTTTTGTAGATAGCCAAAGCATCATAAATGATAGTTTCTGCTGTTTCGGGATCACCAGTTTCATCCAATCCATCCGATTGCAAAATCAGTAGTTCAATGATTTTTGCTCCATCGGGATTTTTTTCATTTTTTCTAATTTTTAAAGCCTTTTCCAATGCCCATTTCATAGGCACAGACATTTTCATCAATATACATATTTGACCATACTGCTTATAAGCATCGGCCGTCTCATTAGCTTCTTCACCAAAAAAATTTCGATTGAATGTTATAGACGCCAATGCGATTTTTTCAGCTCTGTCGTAATTTCCAGTCTGTTTGAGCAGCGAAACAAGGTTAAAATAGTTTTTAGATTTTTCAATTGCCAGCTGCCCTGTATCGGCCATATTTTGACGCAATGCAAGTTCTTTTTCAAAATAGAAGCAGATTCTATCATAATCCTTGAGTGGAATATATGATTTTGCTAGACGCTGATATATCGCCGCCCTACAGACATCATCCTTGCAGTTTTCCAAGTCTTTTTCAAGCGCTTTCTGCTGAGAAAAGATAAAGGAAAAAGGATAACTACAAATAACAAAAAAAATAAATCTGACCATAAATCAGCCTAATAATTCAGTCTCTGGCCTCCAATAAGGTTCAACTATACAAAGAAAAAGCAGTTCATCGTCAGAAATATTCTCGATATACTGCAAGGCATTTGCAGGAACAAGTGCCGAATCTCCAGTTTCCAAGACTACAGAAGTATCATCGATGTGTAATTTACCCTTTCCATTTAAAATGTAATAGAGTTCGCTCGATGCCAATCGGTGTGCTAGCGAAGCCTTAGCTATTGGTAGCCGGGCTCTTGCTACACTGTAGCCAATCGTTAAATTGTCATTTACAGGATGCACCAATTCACTTAAAATTGTTTTATCTGCGGCTTCAAATTCAGGCGAGTCGAGATTTTTTTTTACGAACATATACATATCGAGTTTATAAAATGCAGTAAATTAATGTGACGGTTGCCAAAGTTAGCTTTTTAGTAAACAGTTTTAGTAATCATTTAAGTAAAAATTTTCTAATTTTGTCAATCTTACACTTAAAGACATATCGTTATTTTAAGCGCAATCAAAGTAAAACTAAATTACTAAATTATGAAAAACAGCATCTTTCTTCTAATTATTTGCATTTTAGGGTTCAATCCAATTACTAAAGCAGACTCCCCACTTACATCTACAGATATAGCATCAGCCTACAAAAATGAACAAATTGTAATGAGTGCAGGGCTTGCCAATGGAGTCTTGAACGATGAACTGATGCTATTTCTCAATGGAAAATCAAATCCGATTTACCTTAAAATTGCTGTGATTAACAAATTGGGATGGAATATCAATGGCAAAAATGAAGCTGAAGTTTTTTGGCAGCACCTTAAAAAAAACAATAAATTTAAAAGTATTGAAGATTTCAAAAAGAAAGGCACTGCAGAACAGCTAATCTGTTATGCTTATCTAAAAGCACTTGACAATTATAATGATGTGGAGGAAGCAATGGCCTACGCCCAAATAGCTGTAAAAAAGGACAAAAAAGCAAGTTATACAATCAACATCATTTGTGGACTCATTGAGGCGCAATACTATTTTAATGGCAATTGGTGTATGCTTTGGAAAAGCACGAATAAGGTCAGAAATAACAAAAAACTGAATGTTGACCTTGCCCCCGAGGCTATCAAAAATATTTTTGATTATATGGATCTGTACAAAGGCGAATGTTAATTTGATCCTGATGATTGAGTATAAAAAAGCATGTCGAAGATTATAAATATTTTCTAACGTTGAGGCGTAAACCATCCTCTGAAACTTACAATTATGAAACTGCTTTTTATAACGGTCATATTCCTTTTATCCATATCAAAACTGTGCTGCCAAAAACTCCTTCAAATGGACATTGATAAATTTGGTAACAGAATCAGATTCATTACAGGCGATGAACTAGAATTCCAGGTCGATGGCAAGAGAGAATGGTACAAATTCACCATCAGTGATTTCGACTACGACAAACAAGAAATTGTTTTCGATGATTTAAGTATCCCAGTTTCGAGAATCACAAAAATTGTACACATCAAAAAAGGTGTAAGGAAGACCAGTCTTTGGCTAGGATCACTTTTTGGAGGCTTTGGTGTTCCATGGACAGTTTATGCAATTTATGGCCTTATTGTTGGCAGTCCGATGGTTGTTCCTGCCACCTTTGTAGTTGGTGCTATAGCAATTGCGCTTTCAGCAATATTGCTTTCCGTGAAGATTTTTTGGAAGAGAAAATATAGCATCAGCGAAAAAAGGAGGCTTCGCATTGTTGATCTTACAATCTATCCGCACAAGGCTTTTGTGCCGCTGCAAAAAGGGAACATATTTGCAGGAGTGTATAAAGCAAAAAACCCAACAGTATTTACTGAAGGGTTTTTTTGTAGCGAGAGAGAGACTCGAACTCTCGACCTCAGCATTATGAGTGCTGCGCTCTAACCAGCTGAGCTACCTCGCCATTGCTTTTAGTGCGGGGCAAAAATAAGAACAGATTTTAAATTATCAAAATTTTAGTGCCTTATTTCACTATTTTTAAATAAAATTTTGTGTGTTTAGAATAAACCCGAAATTTGCCCGTCAGCATCCACATTAATAATATTTGCAGCAGGTTCCTTCGGAAGGCCCGGCATGGTCATTATTTCACCAGCGTAGGCAACTACAAATCCCGCTCCGGCATATAATCTTACGTCACGAACTGGATATTCAAATCCTGTTGGCGCTCCCAATAATTTAGGATCATGCGAAAACGAATACTGAGTTTTGGCCATACAAACCGGCAAATGTCCATAGCCAAGTTCTGTATATTTTTTTAGTTTCGAAAGCGTGCCGCTCTCCCACTCGATTGAATCTGCACGATAGATTTCTTTAGCGATGGTTTCAATTTTATCTTTCAGCGGCATTTCATCTGTGTAAAGATATTTGAAGGTTGAAGGCAGCTCACAAAGTTCAACTACTTTTTCGGCCAGAGCAGCCATACCGGCACCGCCTTTGGCAAAGCCCTCGCAAAGTACTGCATCTACTCCTTTTCCGGCAGCAATTTCTCTGACAGCAGCAATCTCATCGGCACTGTCACTTGCAAACTGGTTGATGGCAACCACAACAGGCAGACCAAATTTTCTTAGATTTTCGATATGTCTTTCCAGATTAGATGCACCTTTTTTAACAGCATCTGCATTGGCTGTTTTTAAATCATCTTTTGCCATACCGCCATGCATTTTAAGCGCACGAATAGTAGCAACTAAAACAACTGCCGATGGAACAAGGTCTGCTTTACGACATTTGATATCCAAAAACTTCTCAGCACCAAGGTCGGCTCCAAAACCAGCTTCTGTAACGACATAATCGGCAAGGTGCAGCGCAGTGCGGGTAGCTAAAATACTGTTGCAGCCATGAGCGATGTTGGCAAAGGGTCCACCGTGTATGAGCGCCGGATTATTTTCCAGCGTCTGTACAAGATTTGGTTTGAGTGCATCTTTCAAAAGTGCAGCCATAGCTCCGTTCGCCTTGAGTTCTTTGGCTCGAATATCTTTTTTGTCTGTTGATTGGCCAATGATAATATTACCCAAACGTTCTTTCAAATCGGTCAAATCGGTAGCAAGACAAAGAATTGCCATGACCTCACCTGCAACTGTGATGTCGAATCCATCTTCGCGAGGCATACCGTTTCCTGTACCACCAAGGCCTATAACGATATCGCGCAAGCTGCGGTCGTTCATGTCCACCACCCTTCTCCAGCTGATGCGTCTGACATCAATATTCAAATCATTGCCCTGGTAAATATGATTATCAATCATAGCTGCCAAGAGATTGGTTGCTGAGGTAATTGCATGAAAATCGCCTGTAAAATGCAGATTGATGTCCTCCATAGGCACCACCTGCACATATCCACCGCCTGCTGCGCCACCTTTTACACCAAAACAGGGTCCGAGGGATGGCTCACGCAAAGCAACTATGGCCTTTTTGCCGATATAGTTCAATCCATCGTTCAAGCCTACAGAGGTGGTTGTTTTTCCTTCTCCGGCTGCAGTTGGATTGATGGCAGTAACCAAAATCAACTTGCCTTTTGGTTTTTGCTGAACAGCCTTCAGTTCATCGTAAGATATTTTGGCTTTGTAATGCCCGTAATTTTCAACAGCATTTACGTTAATGCCAATTTTTTCTGCAATTTTAACAATAGGCTGCATATTTGCCTGCTGCGCAATTTCTATATCGGATAGCATGGTTTGGTTATGATTAAGTTTGATTAACAGATATTTTAAGCTAATTTTTTTACATTTCTACTGATTACTGAATGATTGATCCAAATAAATATCAGACTAAAAACTACTCCGGTTAATATAACAGGAATTGACACAATCGGACTCAGGCTTTCGTAACCCTGGGTGACCAGGGCCGATGTAATTAGGTATTTTATGGGAAAAAGGATAGAAAAAACAGCTGCTACTATCAAAATGAAAATTGAAATTAAACGGCGGTATAATGTTTTAGTAACGCTTTGATGCTTATACCCTAGTTCCAGTAACAATTTGATACTTGCGCTCGATTGTGCAATCAGCAATTGAAAATTCAGCACAAAAACCAAGAGAGAAAGTCCAATAATAATTGCTCCAATGGCAAGCACCAATAAGACCAATAAATTGAGGGCTGTTTTTAATTCTCCCCCGATAAGACCACCTCGGCTCAATTCAAGATCTTTTTCTTTTAGGTATTTTTCCAAATTTGTATTGTAGGGATTGTCGGTCGATGCCGCTATCTGATTTGGATTTTTCTTCTCCTGAAAACCAAACTCCTTGTTGGCATAGTTCATAAAACTTTGCGGTACAAGTATGGAATTGATGTTTTTGGTAAAACCACAGATATACATTTTATATTTCTTGCGCTTATTGTTTCCGGAAATTTGAATATCGAAAGTAAAAGAACTGACAAAATCGGCACTGATTTTTGGCAAACCCTGGCCTGCTCCAAAACCAAAATTATAGAGCGTAAGGTAATCGTTCGACATCACAACAGGAATCACATTATCGCCTTCTTTCCATTTAAAATCTGAAGTATCAGCATCGATAAAGGCATTGGGAATTGACTGAAAAAAAAGAATGGTAGAAAAACCAAGTTGTTTCATGTCTGCCCAAACCTCGTATCGATTCGATTCGAAAGGCTCTACCATTTTAAAAAATGGCTTTTTGCGCATTTCATCAACCTCGGATGAACTGAAACTTTTTTCACTGGTGGTGCGTACTTTCTTATTGAGGATTAGCACATTACTATCGCGCGCTCCACGAGCAAGCACCTGAACATCGAAGAATACCTGCAGCGCAAAAAGCAGCAGAAGCAGTCCGATGAAAACGCCTAATGATGCGCCCCAAATTTGCCAGGGACTTTTATTTCCCCAAAGTACTAATTTTAGCATAAGAAAGGCTTTTAAAGATATCTTCTGCGAATTAGTTTTACAAATTCACGGGCAGCAGTCTTTTTCTCTTTCGAGAGCCAGTTATATTGTTCAATAAGATTATATTCTATATAACTTCTGGCTTTGTCGAAATAACCAGCTTTATTGAAAAAACTTACTGCATCTGTAAATTTAGCATTTTCGCCTCCGAAAAGTTCTCTGGTATAAAGTAATTTTTCATTAACGCCCAAAACTTTAGATAAATCAGAAACAGGAGATTCGCTAAGTTTTGCTGCAAGGTCTGTGGCCTGTTTGAACACAAAAAGTTCATCAAAATCGGGGTTGAATTCGAATTCCTCCTGTTTTGCGATGGGCGCTACTATTTCATTTTGTATAGGCAGTTCAACTTTTTCAACCTTTGGACTTTCCTCAATTTTTGCTGTTTCTTTAACTACAGACTGCTCAACAAGTTCTACCACCTTTGTCTCAAACACAGGAACTTCTTTTTCTTCAACGGGCCTAACAATTTCTACTTTTTCATCGATTTGAGCAAGAGGCTTTTGTATTAGCTCAGGCTGATTCTCTACAACTTCAGGTACAATTGTTTTTATTGGCTCTGGTTCAAGTTTTTTCTCCACTTGTTCTTCTTTGGCAAAGACAATTTGAGATTTTTCTTTCAGAACTGTTGTTTCGACCTTTTGTACTGGTTCAACTTTTTTGTTCATTTCGGCATATAGCACTGCTTCGTAAAATTCTCTAAGCTGCATCAGCAGTACATCTCTGTCTAATGCTGAAACAGTACCTCTGAGAGAGGATAAAAATTCATAATAACGGTTTAGTTTATCAATCCGCGATTTGATGTCTTCTAAATTCATAGTCTTTTTATTTTTTACAAAAAAAACGAAAGATAAATGATTTTATGGTGATTTGTGTAGAAATTTCGGCAAAAAAACTTGGCTATTTTACACAAGTCTTTATATTGCTCTAACTAAAATCTTTATGTTCTGTGGTGAATTTTACGCATTTCTCTCAACCAGGCTATTTTCACGCAAAGGCTTACCAAGTAGAAATTATGATCTCGTCTATCGGACGAGAAGAAATTAGAATTATTTTGTGATATCTGTGGCCATCTGTGGTGAAATTTAACGTTGTGGCGGCATTAAAATACCGCACTCCTTCGGTATTGTTTTTCACAAAGGCTAATGCCGTTTGGAAAAATTTTCTACTGCGGCATTAAAATACCGCGCTCCTCTGCTGGGGTTTTTCTCAAAGGCTAAAGCCGTTTGGAAAAAATCTTTCCTCTTTCACCCTTTTATCCTTTAATCTAATTAGAACACAGATCTGGACTTTGTCCTATAAAAATCAAACTGATTCACACAGATTTTTTAGTGGTCAATACAGATGCGTACAGATTAACTACGTTGATACAGATTTAAACAGATTGACCGACTTGGCTAAGGACTTATAATCCGCGGGCAGCTATAATTTTCTCACAGGAAGAAAAATCCGAAGGATTTTGAACAACCCCATCGGGGTCAAATATTAGTAACAGATGACTTGTCCTAAAATAGGTTTACACAAAAAGTGTAAAAATGAAAGTAAAAAGTAAAGTTATTTTAGGACAATGGATAGAAAATAGGTTATTTCTGTCGAAAGAACAAAAGCGGATAATCATTGAAGATTATTTATCTGGTAAAGAAA